>NZ_JAXSQY010000001.1:172042-244544 GCF_034659795.1 Sphingomonas fuzhouensis | reverse complement strand
ATACACCCCCCCCCCGGGGGGGGTGGGGGGGGGGCCCCCGGCCCTCGGGGGGGGCCCCCCCCGCCCCTCGCCCCTCCACCACCGCTTCGCGGCGGTCCCCCTCCCCATCGGAGATGGGGAGGATTTGGATCGGGTTCATTGCGCCACCTTTTCGAGCTTGCCGATCAATTCGCGACCGATCAGCATCCGGCGGATTTCATTGGTGCCCGCACCGATATCCAACAACTTGGCATCGCGCGCGAAGCGTTCGACCGGCCAGTCCTTGGTATAACCAGCCCCGCCCAGCGCCTGAATCGCCTCCATCGCCACCTTCACCGCATTCTCGCTGGCGAGCAGGATCGCGCCCGCCGCGTCGAACCGGGTCGTCCGCCCGGCGTCGCAACTCCGCGCCACGGCGTAGACATAGGCCCGCGCCGAATTGAGCGCGACATACATGTCGGCGATCTTGGCCTGGATCAGCTGGAACTCGCCGATCGCGCGGCCGAACTGGCGGCGCTCGCGGACATAGGGAACCACCACATCGAGGCACGCCTGCATGATGCCAAGCTGGATACCCGCGAGCACCGCGCGCTCATAGTCCAGCCCGCTCATCAGCACGCCGACGCCGCCGTTCACTGGCCCCATCACCTGCGCGTCGCCGACGAAACAGTCGTTGAAGACCAGCTCGGCGGTCGGGCTGCCGCGCATGCCCATTTTGTCGATCTTCTGGCCAATGGCGAAACCGCCCATGTCCTTCTCGATCAGGAAAGCGGTGATCCCGCGACTCCCCTCGCCCGTCTTGGCATAGACGACCAAAGTGTCGGCATAGGGTGCGTTGGTGATCCAGAATTTGGTGCCGTTCAGCACCCAGCCGCCCTCGACCTGGGCCGCGCGCAGCTTCATCGAGACGACATCGGAGCCCGCCGACACCTCCGACATGGCGAGGCTGCCGACATGCTCGCCCGAGATCAGGCCGGGGAGATATTTCGCCTTCTGCTCGGCCGAGCCCCAGCGGCGGATCTGGTTGACGCACAGATTGGAGTGCGCGCCGTAAGACAGGCCCAGCGAGGCCGAGGCGCGCGACACTTCCTCGATCGCGACGACATGCTCCAGATAGCCCAGACCCAGACCGCCATCGCCCTCGTCGACCGTAATGCCATGCAGGCCCAGCGCGCCCATTTCGGGCCAGATGTCGCGCGGGAACCAGTCCTCCGCGTCCATCCGCGCGGCCAGCGGCGCGATGCGATCGGTGGCGAAGCGGCGGGTCGCTTCGCGGATCATGTCCGCACTTTCACCCAGCGCGAAATCGAAATCGTCGATCATGTCCTCTCCAGGGCGGCTCTTTGAGTCCGTTGCGCTGCTTTAACCGGATATTACCCAAACGCGCAATCTTCGTTCCAGCACCGACCGGCTTTGCCAAAGCGGATCGATTGGCCACGCCAAACATTTGCAACGATGCGTAAAACCCGGCATGTGGCGGGCAGAGAGGAATTCCGACCCTGATGGCCACCCGCTCCGTCGCGACCGACCCAAGCCAGGATATTACGGCTTGCGACCGGGAGCCGATCCACATCCCCGGCGCGATCCAGCCGCATGGGCTGTTGCTGGTGGTGGATGCCACGACCCTGACCATCGTCGCGGGTGCCGGGCCGATCGAGGAGCGCCTCGCCCCCGAATGGCTGGGCCAGCCGCTGTCGACGCTCGCGGGCGAGCAGGTGGCGGAGATGGTGCGGGCCATGCCGATCGGCCTGGGCTCGGCCGCGGCGGCCGCGCCGATCCAGGGGCTTACCGAATGCTTCACCGTCACCGCGCACCGCATCGCGGGCGACATCGTGCTGATCGAGATGGAGGCAGGCGCCGCCGACACGCCCTGGGGCGCGGGCAGTCCGCTCGGCTGGCTGGACGCCGCCGCGACCAGTTTCGAGCGGACCGGCGACCTCGCCATGCTGTGCGAGCGGGCCGCAACCACCTTTCGCCTGCTGACCGGGTTCGACCGGGTCATGCTGTACCGGTTCCTCGACGAGGATTCGGGCCGCGTCGTGGCCGAGGCGCGGACGCCCGAGCTGCACTCCTTTCTCAACCATCACTTCCCCGCCTCCGACATTCCGAAGCAGGCACGCGCGCTCTATGTCCGCAACCGGACGCGCAGTATTCCTGATATCGACTATGTCCCCGCGCCCTTGCGCCCCGCCGGGTTCGAGACGGTCGACCTCAGCGACGTGGCGCTGCGCAGCGTCTCGCCCATCCATATCCGCTATCTGAAGAATATGGGGGTGGCGGCCTCCGCCTCGATCTCGATCGTCAAGGACGGGGTGCTGTGGGGCATGATCGCCTGCCACCATTACAGCTCGCGTCGCCTGTCGCCGGACCTGCGCGCCGCCGCCGCTGCGCTCGCCAGCGGGCTGGCGCGCCAGATCCGCGCGAAGGAAGAGGCCGAAATCTATCGCGAGCGGCTGCGGCTGCGCGCGGCCGAGGACAGCATCCTGCCGCGGATCATCGGCCTGGGCGATATCGTCCCCGCCGTCCGCCGCCTGATGCCCGAAATGGCGGCGATGATGGGCGCCAGCGGCTTTGCCGTCGTCGAAAAGGGCAAGGTGCACGTTCACGGCATCTGCCCGCCCCCGCTCGCGATCCTCGACATCGCGCAATGGGCGACCGCGCGCAGCGGCGGCGAGCTGGTCGCCACCCATGAACTGGCCACCCTGATGCCCGAGGCGAAATCGCTGGCCGCCAGCGCCGCCGGGGTCATGGCGCTGCCGCTGGTCGATGGCGGCGTGACCCTCCTCTGGTTCCGCCCCGAGCAGGTCGAGGAAGTCGAATGGGCGGGCAACCCGCACAAGTCGGTCGCGCTGTCCCCCGATGAGGCGCTGACCCCGCGTGCGTCCTTCGAAAGCTGGGGCGAGACGGTGCGCGGCCGGTCGCGCCGCTGGACGCTGGAAGAGGTGGAATCGGGCCATCGCCTGCGCCGCGCATTGCATGACGCGTCGCAGAACCACCGGCTGCGCGGGCTGAACACAGCGTTGCAGCGCACGCTGGATGACAAGGAAGCGCTGCTGATCCAGAAGGACGTGCTGATGAAGGAGGTGGACCACCGGGTCCAGAACAGCCTTCAGCTGGTGTCCTCCTTCCTGGCGCTTCAGGCCAAGGCGGCGGGCGACGCCCGCGTGCGCGAACAGCTGACCGAGGCGCAGGCCCGGCTGTCCGCCGTGGCGCTGGTCCATCGCCGCCTCTACCGCGACGACCAGATTCAGACGGTCGATCTTGCCCGCTATCTGGAGGATTTGGTCGGCGACATGAAACAGTCGCTGGGTCGCGAATGGTCGACGAGGATGCGGCTCGACCTGGCACCGGTCCTGATGCCGACCGACCGTGCGATCAATCTGGGGCTGGTCACGACCGAGCTGATCATCAACGCCACCAAATACGCCTATGACGGCGCGGTCGGCCCGGTGACGATCACGCTGGAGCAATATGGCAACCGTCTGCGCCTGATCGTCGCGGACGAGGGCCGTGGCCGGGCCGTGGATGGCGACGCGCCGGGCGACGGGCGTGGCTTCGGCAGCCGGATGATGGCGGCGATGATGCAGCGCCTGTCGGGCTCGATCGAATATGATGACAACCGGCCAGGCCTGCGGGCGATCGTGATCGCGCCGATCGCGGATTGAGGTAGGGAACCCGCTCCCCGTTCAGCCTGAGCGAAGGCGTAGGCCGAGGGAATGTCTCGAATGCCCTCACCCTTCCCACCCGCTCCCGCGGGCGGGCCCCTTCCCTCTCCCATTGGGAGAGGGAGGGAGGCGCGAAGCGCCGGAAGGGTGAGGGTAGCGCGGCCGAACGGATGGTAGGATTATGCCGCCCGGCCGTACAGTGCGAAGACCGCATCCGCCGCTGCGACGGCGCGGTCGACCCAGGCATCATCCCCAGCCGCCGCATCCAGAGCATGGCGAAAGTCGCGCCACTCACCGGGTCCGAAACCGGACTCCAGATAGGCTCGTGGTAGCCCCTCCCCGACCTGCCGGGCCAGCATCACGCCGCCCAGCCGCGATCCCTCGGTGACATAGAGCGCGCCCCAACGCGCTGCGTCGTCATCGGTGAGGTCGAAGGGTAAAGGCGCGGGCATGTCCCGCCCCAACGCCGCAAGGTCCGCCGCCAGCGCTTCCCGGCGCGACCGCCATGGAAAGCCGACCTCATGTGCCGCCAGCCAGTCCTCGACCACAGGCAGCGCACGGGCATGGGCCATCAGGAAGGCCGTATAGCTCTCCCGATCGTCCAACCGATAGGCACCATAAGCGGCGTCCACCGCCTCATGCGCCGCCGCCGTGCGGGCCCGCAGGGCGGCGGACGCGCTGTCGCTTATTTCAGGCAGGCGACGATTCCTGCGATCACCGCCAGCGTTTCTTCCGGATCGCGCACGCGCACCGTGTCGAGCCCCAGTTCCTTGGCGGGATAGTCGTTGCCGCCCGGAAAGATCGCATCGCCGATGAACATCATCGCGTCGAGCGGGATGCCGCTCGCGTCGCGCAACTTCTTCAGGCCATAGGCCTTGTCGACGCCCTCACGCGTGATGTCGATCGAGGTCGCGCCACCCATGTTGATCGACAGGCCCGGCAGGCGCTGCTTCAGATCGGCCTGGATGACCTTGCGCTTCTCGAACTTCGGGTCCCAGTGTTCCTTGGCGTCGATCGGCGCCTGCTGGCCGAGCGCGGAGAAGGTGATCTGGCTGCCGCGATCCTCGATCCGCTCGCCCCAGGTCTGCTCGGGCACGAAGCCGGTCGCCTCCAGCGAGGCGTCGAACGCCTCAAGGATCTTGGCCTTGGTCGCATCGTCGAACAGCTCGGCATAGACCGGGCTCCAGCTACCGTCCTTATAGGTGTAGAGCTTGGTGCCGGTGGTCGGCATCAGCCACAGCTTGGTGCGGTCGGCACGCTCCGGCAGGCGGCTGGCGACCTGCTTGTCGAACTGCGGCCAGTCGCCGCCCGAGATCACCGCGACATGCGCGACGTCGAGCAGGTCGGCCAGCGCCTCCCCCATCGGCTCGCCCAGGGGCTGTTTGCTTTCGGCCAGCGTACCGTCGAGGTCGAACGCAACCAGTTGCTTCATGAAGGCACTCCGATTCTGGGCATGATAAGGGTATCGATGGCATAGGCCACGCCATCGTCCGCGTTGGAACGGGTGTGTACCGATATCTGTTCCCTAACAGCCTCTGGCGCATTCGCCATCACGATCGGCAGCCCTGCGCGTGCCAACATGGGAAGGTCGTTGGCCTGGTCGCCCAGCACCGCCACTTCCTCCAGCGACACGCCGAACGCCTTGGCGAGCGTCGCCACGCCGTCGCCCTTGTTCGCTTTCAACGCGGTCACGTCGAGATAATAGGTCTGCGACTGGGCAATCGTCGCCTGTTCGCCATGCGTGGCGTTCGCCTTGTCGTGAAGACTACGCAGCAGCTCGGCATCGTCGCTGACCAGGGTGATCTTGTCGACCTTATCGACCAGCGCGGCAAAGTCCTGCGTGATGACAGGCTCCTGAGCCGACGCCTTGCGCTCATGATCGACATGGGTGCCCTCGCCGCTGCTGGCGTACCAGCGATCGTCGGCGAAGACCCAGATCGCGACCGGATTCTCCGCCGCCATCGCCAGCACATCGTTCACCACGTCAACCGGCACGCGGAACTGCGCATCGACCGAGCCGTCGCGGCGGAACACGGTGCCGCCGTTGAACGCCCCGATCGGCGCGTCGATCGCCAGTTCCTCGGCCAGCCAGCCCAGCCCCGAACGCGGCCGGGCGCTGATGATGGTGAAGCCGACGCCCGCCGCCTCCAGCCGCTTGACGGCGGCGATGGTGGCGGCGCGCAGTTTCTTGTCGGGGTCGACGAGCGTGCCGTCGACATCCGATACGACGAGCCGGATCGGCCGACTCATTGCGGGATTTCGGTGTGGCCGCCAAAGCCGAAGCGCATCGCCGACAGCACCTTGTCGCCGTACGTATGCTCGATACGGCTGCGATAGCGCGCGAAGAGCGAGGCAGTCAGGACGTTGGCCGGGACCTTCTCCTCCATCGCCGCGTCGATCGTCCACTGACCCTCGCCCGAGTCCGCGACATGGCCGGAGAATTGCTCCAGCATCTCGTCCTTGGCCAGCGCGATCGCGGTCAGGTCAAGCAGCCAGGACGAGATCACGCTGCCGCGCCGCCACACCTCGGCGATGTCGGTCAGGTTCAGGTCGAAGCGTTCGTCCTCGGGCAGCTTGTCGCTGTTCTTCGACTTCAGAATGTCGAAGCCCTCGGCATAGGCCTGCATCAGGCCATATTCGATGCCGTTATGGATCATCTTGACGAAGTGGCCCGCACCGGCGGGACCGGCATGGATATAGCCCTTCTCGGCGCGCTGATCGACCTTGTCGGCGATACGGCCCGGCGTGCGGACGATGGTGCCCAGGCCCGGTGCCAGCGCGTCGAAGATCGGGTCGAGATGGGCAATGGTTTCGTCATCGCCGCCGATCATCATGCAATAGCCGCGCTCCAGGCCCCAGACCCCGCCCGAGGTGCCGACATCGACATAGTGGATACCCTTTTCGGCCAGCATCTTGGCGCGGCGGATATCGTCCTTGTAGAAGCTGTTGCCGCCGTCGATGACGACATCGCCGTCCTTGGCGAGCGCCGCAATCTCGGTGATCGTGTCTTCGGTCGGGGCACCGGCGGGCAGCATGACCCACCAGATCGCCTTGTCGGCCAGCTTGGCCGCCATGTCCTCAAGACCCGTGGCCGCCTCCGCGCCGTCCTTGGCGAGCGTCTGCACCGCCTCGTCGCTGCGATCCCAGGCCACCACCTGATGCCCGGCATTCATCAGGCGGCGTGCGATATTGCCACCCATGCGGCCAAGGCCGACCAGACCGATCTTCATGCGGAACTCCATTTGTTTTTGGTCAGGGGAAAGAGAAAGGCCCCCTCCCCGCTTTGGGGAGGGGGCCTGTCGGATCAGGCCTTGGCGGGCTGCTTCTGCCCGATCGCGCCGAGCAGATCGTCAAACGCCTTGACGAAGGAGGCGACCCCCTCGGCGACCAGCGTGTCCGTCACGCCGTCCAGGTCCAGGCCCAGCCGCTCGGCCTCGGCCAGAACATGCTTGGCTTCGTCGATATCGGCGGTCAGCGTCTCGGCCACCGTGCCATGGTCGCGGAAGGCGTCCATGGTCTTGGGCGGCATGGTGTTGACCGTGTCCGGCCCGATCAGCGTGTCGATATAGAGCGTGTCGGGGAAGGACGGGTCCTTGGTGCCCGTCGATGCCCAGAGCAGGCGCTGCGACTGCGCACCCTTGGCGGCCAGCGCCTGCCAGCGGTCGGACTTCAGGAAGTCCAGATACCACTGATACGCCATCTTGGCGTTGGCGATGGCGACCTTGCCACGCACGGCCTTCAGCGCGTCCGCCTCCGCGTCACCGGCCGCGACACGCTCGTCGATCGTCTTGTCGATCGCCGAGTCGATGCGGCTGATGAAGAAGCTGGCGACGCTGGCGATCCGGTCGATCGGCTGCCCGGCCTTGACCCGCTCTTCCAGCCCGGCCGCATAGGCCTCGGCCACCTTGATATAGGCGGCTTGCGAGAAGAGCAGCGTGACGTTGACGTTGATCCCCTTGGCGATGGTCGCCGAGATCGCCGGTGCGCCCGCGTCGGTGCCCGGAATCTTGATCATCAGGTTCGGGCGATCGACCGCGTGCCACAGCTTCTCGGCCTCGGCGATGGTCGCGTCGGTGTCGTCCGCGATATAGGGCGACACTTCCAGGCTGACATAGCCGTCCTTGGCGTCGAGACGGTCATAGACGGGCTTGAGCGTTTCCGCCGCCGCCTTGATGTCCTGGATCGCCAGATGCTCGTAACGGTCGATGGTCGCCGCGCCGGGGTTTTCCTTGTCGAACGCCGCCAGCGTGCCGTCATAGGCGTCGCCATGCCCCATCGCCTTTTCGAAGATCGACGGGTTGGAGGTGACGCCGGTCAACCCGTCCTCGGCGACGAGCTTTTCCAGGCCCTTCGCCTCCAGGAACTTGCGATCGACGAAATCGAGCCAGGGGGCGCAGCCCTTGGCGCCCAGTTCCGACAGCTTGCTCATCACTTGGTCTCCAGCATTTCGCGGGCCACCTTCACGACATTGTCGTGGGTGAAGCCGAACTTGTCCTGCAACTTGGCGAGCGGCGCCGAGGCGCCGAAGGTCGACATGGTGATCGTGCGGCCATCGAACCCGACATAGCGGTCCCAGCCGATCGACCCGGCCTGCTCGACCGCCAGACGCTTGGTCACGCCCTTCGGCAGCACGCTTTCCTTATACGCGGCGTCCTGCAGCTCGAAGCGATACCAGCTGGGCAGCGAGACGACGCGCGCCTTGATGCCATCGGCCTTCAACGTCTCATAGGCGTCCGTCACCAGCGACAGTTCCGACCCCGTTGCGATGAGGATGATGTCGGGTGTGCCGTCGCAATCCGCAAGGACATAGCCGCCCTTCTTCACGCCCGAAGCCGGTGCATATTTGCTGCGGTCCAGCGTCGGCAAAGCCTGACGCGAGAAGATCAGCGCGGTCGGGTGGCTGGCCGACTCCGCGGCACAGCGCCATGCCTCGGCGACTTCATTCGCATCGCCGGGGCGGATGGTGTCGAGGCCGGGGATCGCACGCAGCGTCGCCAGATGCTCGATCGGCTGGTGGGTCGGACCGTCCTCGCCCACGCCGATCGAGTCGTGCGTGAAGACGAACACCGCGCCCAGCTCCATGATCGCGGCGAGGCGGATCGGCGCCCGCATATAGTCGGAGAAGACCAGGAAGGTCGCGCCGTAGGAGCGCAGGTGCGACAGCGCCATGCCGTCGACGATCGCGCCCATCGAATGCTCACGCACGCCGAAGTGCATGTTGCGGCCTTCATAGCTGCCCGCCTGGAACGAACCGCCATCCTTGATCAGCGTCTTGGTCGAGGGCGCGAGGTCGGCCGAACCACCGATCAGCCACGGCACCTTGGCGGCGATGGCATTCTGCACCTTGCCACCCGAATCGCGGCTGGCAACGCCCTTGGCATCCGCCTCGAACACCGGAATGTCGGCGTCCCAGCCTTGCGGAAGCGTGTCAGACAGCATCGCGTCGAGCTGGGCGGCGAGGTCCGGATATTCGGCGCGATACTTCTCGACCATCGCGACCCACTCGTCGCGCAGCGGCTTGCCGCGCGTCTCGATCGCACTGCGGAACGCCTCGCACACGCCGTCCGGCACCAGGAACTTCGCGTCCTCGGGCCAGCCATAGGCCTTCTTGGTCGCGCGGATCGCGTCCTCGCCCAGCGGCTCGCCATGCGCCTTTTCGCTGCCCGCCTTGGGGCTACCATAGCCGATGACCGACTTGACGACGATGAAGGTCGGCTTGTCGGTGGTCGCCTTGAAATTATCCAGCGCGGCGGTCAGCGCGGCGACGTCATTGGCGTCGTCGACATGCAGCACGTTCCAGCCATAGGCCTCGAACCGCTTGCCCACATCCTCGTCGAATGCGATGTCGGTGCCGCCCTCGATCGAAATGTGGTTCGAGTCGTAGATCCAGCACAGGTTCGACAGCTTCAGATGACCGGCGGTCGAGGCGGCTTCCGACGCGACGCCCTCCATCATGTCGCCATCGCCGCACACGACATACACGTCATGGTCGAAGATCGGGAAACCCTCGCGGTTGAAATGCGCGGCCAGCCAGCGCTCGGCGATCGCCATGCCGACCGAGTTGCCGCAACCGGCACCCAGCGGGCCGGTCGTCGTCTCGACGCCGGTGGTGTGGCGATATTCGGGGTGGCCCGGCGTCTTGGAGTTGAGCTGACGGAAACCCTTCAAATCCTCCAGGCTCAGTGCGGGCTTGCCCGACTTCTTGCCGTCCGCGTCGATCTCTTCGATCCCTGCCAGGTGGATCAGCGAATAGAGCAGCATCGAGGCGTGGCCGACCGACAGCACGAAGCGGTCGCGATTGGGCCAATCGGCATGTGCCGGGTCGTAGCGCAGGAATTTCGACCAGATGGTGTGACCGACCGGGGCCAGCGCCATGGGGGTGCCGGGGTGGCCCGAATTGGCCTGCTGCACCGCGTCCATCGACAGGGTGCGGATGGTGTCGATGGTCAGGCGCTCGATCGAGCCATCTTCATGCAGATGGGTGTCGGGGGCGGCGTGGGTCGTGGCATCGGTCATGGATTCTGGCCTTATCCTTACAATGTGCGATCGAACGCATCCGCGCTCGCTCTGGTTGCCATGCATCGGCGGCCTTAGCGCGGCTGACGCCCCCGTTCCAGCCGGGTAACGACCCCGTTATCGGCAATATAGGCCGCGTCGATCTCGGACAGGAACAGTCCGTGCCCGACGATGCCGGGAATCGCCATCAGCCTGTCGGCCAGGCTTTGCGGGTCGTCATCGCTCCAGCCATGGCCGTCGATCACGATATTGCCGTTGTCGGTGCGATAGTCCGGCCGCTCGACCAGATTCTCGAACAGGTCCGATAGCTGCTCCGTCACGAACGCTTGCGCGAAAGGCAGTATCTCGACCGGCAGCTTGGCACCGGCCAGCCGCTCCACCCGTTTCGACCCGTCGGCGATCACGATCATCCGGTCGGCGGAGGCGGCGACGATCTTCTCGCGCAGCATGGCCCCGCCCGCCCCCTTCACCGCGCGCAGATCGGCATCGACCGCATCCGCCCCGTCGATCGCCAGGTCGACGCGTGCCACCCCGGCGAAATCGCGCACCCGGATGCCCAGCGAACGCGCCAGGTCCGCACTTGCCTGCGAGGTGGCCACCGCATCGATCGTCAGGCGCCTGGCGGCGAGCGCGGCGATGGCATGGGCCGCCGTGGAGCCGGTCCCCAGCCCCACCAGCATATTGTCGCAAATCTCCTCCACCGCAGCAGCGGCGGCGAGGCGTTTGTCGGCGTCCCGATTACTCATTTCCCTTGGAGAATGCATCGGAACGCTAAAGGCTCCCCGCCTTCCGACTTTTGCCGCAACGCGACAATTTGCGACAATTAAGCGCGGCTTAATAGGCCATCATCACTTGCCTTATCGAAGGTGCATCGTGCAATTTGTTGGCGAACGGCAACGTTTCGTTCGGCTCGGGCATTGTCGCGCGGGCCGGATGCGCGGCTGGCATCTCAGGCAGGTGAACGAATTGAACTTTCCAGGCTTTCGCGGGCGCAACGTGCTCGCCGGTACGGCCATGGCGCTGGCCCTTGCGACCCTGTCGGGATGCGGTGGCGACAAGGGCGGCGCGGCCAAGGGGCATGGCGGTCAACAGCAGACGCCGACCGTGGGCTTCGTCACCGTCCAGCCGACCGACGCGCCGATCGTGACCGAACTGGCCGCGCGGACCAGCGCCTTTGAAAGCTCCGACGTGCGGCCGCAGGTGACCGGCATCATCCGCCGCCGCCTGTTCACCGAGGGCGGCCTCGTCAAGCGTGGCCAGCCGCTCTACGAAATCGATCCCCGCCTCTATCGCGCCGCCGCCAACCAGGCCGCCGCCAATCTGCAAAGCGCACAGGCCAATGCCGAGGCGACGCGCACGCTCGCCGAACGCTATCGCCCGCTGGCGCAGATCGAGGCGATCTCGAAGCAGGATTACACCAACGCACAGGCCAGCGCGCGCCAGGCCGCCGCGCAAGTGGCGCAGACCCGCGCCGCACTGGAGACGGCGCGCGTCAACCTGCAATTCACCACCGTTCCCGCGCCCATCACCGGGCGCATCGGCCGCTCGCTGTTCACCGTCGGCGCGCTGGTCAGTGCGGGACAGGCCGATCCGCTGGCGCAGATCCAGCGGCTCGACCCGATATTCGTCGATATCCAGCAATCGGCGACCGACCTGCTGTCGCTGCGCCGTAGCCTCGCGGCGCGCGACGGACTGATCCCCGCCAGTGCCCGCGTCACGCTGCGGCTGGAGGACGGCACCGATTACGGCCAGACCGGCACGGTGGAATTCGCCGAGGCGGTGGTCGACCCGCAGACCGGCACGGTCACGCTGCGCGCGCGCTTCCCCAATCCGCAGGGGCTGCTGCTGCCCGGCATGTTCGTCCGCGCCCGCTTTGCGCAGGCGATCGACACCAGCGCCTTCCTGGTCCCGCAACAGGCGATCTCGCGCGATCCCAAGGGCAATGCGACGCTGTTCATCGTCGGCCCGAACGACAAGGTGCAGGAAAAGACGGTCAAGGCCGTTCGCACCCAAGGTGCCTTCTGGGTGGTGACCGAAGGGCTGAAGCCCGGCGACCGCATCGTGACCCAGGGGCTGAACAATCTGCGCCCCGGCCAGAGCGTGCGTGCGGTGCCCGCCGACAGCCCGCAAAAGGTCCAGCCCCCCTCACCCGAACAGATGAAGAAGATGCAGGGCGCCAAGGGCAAGGCGGGCTGACCGGACCATGCTCAGCCGCGTCTTCATCGATCGTCCCATCTTCGCCTGGGTCCTTGCCATCATCGTCATGCTGGCAGGCATCGGTGCGATCATGGGCCTGCCCATCGCGCAATATCCGGACGTCGCACCGCCCCAGGTGTCGATCCGCGCCACCTTCCCCGGCGCCTCGGCGCAGACGCTGCAGAACTCGGTCACGCAGGTCATCGAACAGCAGCTGACCGGCATCGACGGGCTCCTCTATTTCCAGTCGTCCTCGTCCAGCCGCGGCCAGGTGACGATCACCGCCACCTTCGCCAAGGGCACCAACCCCGACATCGCGCAGGTGCAGGTCCAGAACCAGGTCCAGCAATCGGTCGCGCGCCTGCCGCAGCAGGTGCAGCAGCAGGGGCTAGTCGTCCGCAAATCAAACCCCGACTTCCTGTTGATCGCGGGCGTCTATGACGAGACGAACCGGATGACGAACCAGGACGTCGCCGATTACCTCGTCTCCAACCTCCAGGACCCGCTGGGCCGTATCCAGGGCGTGGGCGATACCAACGTCTTCGGCTCGCAATATGCGATGCGCATCTGGCTGAACCCGGAGAAGCTGACCTCCTATCAGCTGATGCCCTCCGACATCGTCACCGCGATCCAGAACCAGAATACCGAGGTCGCGGCCGGTGAAGTCGGCGGCACGCCCTCGCCCCAGACCCAGATGCTGAACGCGACCGTCACCTCGATGTCGCGGCTCCAGACGCCCGAACAGTTCCGCGAGATCATCGTCAAGACGCTGAACAGCGGCGCGACCGTCCACCTGTCCGACGTGGCGCGGATCGAGCTGGGCGCGGAAAGCTATGCCGCGGTCAGCCGGATCAACCAGCATCCCGGTGCCGGTATCGCCGTCCTGATGGCGCCGGGCGCCGACGCGCTGAAGACCGCCGAGCTGGTCAAGGCGGAGGTCAACCGCGTGGCGAAGACCTTCCCGCCCGGCCTCAAGGTCGCCTATGCCAACGATACCACCGCCTTCATCAAGCTGTCGATCGACGAGGTGGTCAAGACGCTGATCGAGGCGATCATCCTCGTCGTCATCGTCATGTTCGTCTTCCTGCAAAGCTGGCGCGCGACGCTGATCCCGACGATCGCGGTGCCGGTCGTGCTGCTCGGCACCTTCGCCATCTTCTATCTGGCGGGGTTCTCGATCAACACCCTGACGCTGTTCGGATTGGTGCTGGCGATCGGCCTGCTGGTCGACGACGCGATCGTGGTCGTGGAGAATGTCGAGCGTCTGCTCGAGGAAAATCCCGACATGACCCCGCGCGAGGCGACGATCGAGTCGATGAACGAGATCAGCGTCGCGCTGATCGCGATCGCGCTGGTCCTGTCGGCGGTGTTCCTGCCGATGGCGTTCTTCGGCGGATCGACCGGCGTCATATATCGCCAGTTCTCGATCACCATCGTCTCGGCGATGATCCTGTCGGTCGCGGTGGCGATCATCCTCTCACCCGCGCTCACCGCCACCCTGTTGAAGCAGAAGGCCAAGGAGCAGGAGGAGGGCGCCTGGCTCGACCGCAAATTCCCGCGTGTCGCGCATGGGCTGCAACGCGCAAAGGACGGGTTCAACCGCCGCTTCGAATGGACGGTCGAGAAATACACCTCCGCCGTGCGCACCGTCGTCGATCGCAAATGGCTGTTCCTGCTGATCTATGTCGGCGTCGTCGCCCTGCTGGCGATCCTGTTCCTGCGCCTGCCGACAGGCTTCCTGCCGACCGAGGATCAGGGTTCGGCGATCATCCAGTTCCGCCTGCCCGCCGGCGCGACGCAGGGCCGGACGATGGAGGTCCAGCGTCAGGTCGAGCAATATTTCGCCCAGCATGAAGGCAAGAACGTCCAGGTCCTGTTCTCGGTCGCCGGTGGCGGCGGTGGCGGCACCAGCGGCCAGAATACCGGCCAGGGCTTCATCAACTTCGTCGACTGGAAGGATCGCAAGGGCAAGGAAAACAGCGCCGACGCGATCACCCGCCGCGCCTCCGCCGCCTTCCGTGGCCTTCGCGACGCGCAGGTCTTCGCGCTGGTGCCGCCCGCCATTCGCGGCCTGGGCCAGTCGGACGGCTTCACCATGGAGCTGCAGAACATCTCCGGCATGCCGCTGGACAAGTTCGAGGCGGTGCGCGACGAATTGCTGGCCAAGGCCAATGCCGACCCCATGCTCGCCTCGGTCCGTCTGTCCGAACTGCCCGATATCGCCACGCTGCGCGTCGACCTGGACCAGCAGAAGCTGTCGGCACTGGGCCTGACCCAGCAACAGGTCAACTCGACCCTGTCGACCGCCTGGGGCGGGCAATATGTCAACGACTTCATCGATCGCGGTCGCGTGAAGCGCGTCTATGTCCAGGGCGATGCACCATATCGCGGCGAACCGGAGGATTTGAAGAAGTGGTTCGTACGCGGGTCGACCGGGCAGATGGCGCCCTACTCCTCCTTCTCGACGATCAGCTGGGGCGTCGCGCCGACCACCTTGTCGCGGTTCAACGGCATCCCGTCCTATGAATTCCAGGGATCGGCCGCACCGGGCTATAGCTCGGGCGACGCGATGCAGCGGATGACCGAGTTGGCGGCGCAAATCCCCGGCACCTCGATCGCCTGGGCGGGCCTGTCCTATCAGGAACGGCTGTCGGGCGGGCAGGCGCCGATCCTCTACGGCCTGTCGATCCTGGTCGTCTTCCTGTGCCTGGCCGCGCTGTATGAAAGCTGGTCGATCCCGTTCGCGGTGCTGCTGGTCATTCCGCTGGGCCTGATCGGCGCGGTCGCCTTCGTCACGCTGCGCGGGCTGACCAACGACGTCTATCTCCAGATCGGTCTGCTGACGACCATGGGTCTGGCGGCGAAGAACGCGATCCTGATGATCGAGTTCGCCGAACAGGCGGAGAAACAGGGCAAGCGCGTCATCGACGCCGCGCTGGAGGCCGCCAAGATCCGTCTGCGCCCGATCCTGATGACCAGCTTCGCCTTCATCTTCGGCGTGTTGCCGCTCGCCATCTCGACCGGTGCGGGCGCGAACAGCCGCATCGCGATCGGCACCGCCGTCATCGGCGGCATGCTGACCGCGACCGTCCTGGCGATCTTCTACATCCCGCTGTTCTTCGTGCTGGTCCGCCGGTCGGTGCGCAACGGCCTGGCGCGGTTGCGGGGCAAGCCGATGAGCGAGCATGGCGCGGGGCATCGCCCGGCCCCCGAAGGCGGAGCGGAGAAGGCCTGATGCGTATCCTGTCCCCCTTCCCCGCCCTGCTGCTGGGTGCGACCGCGCTGTCCGCCTGTTCGATGACCCCGAAATATGAGCGGCCTGCGACGCCGGTGCCGCCCTCGTGGCCGGTCGGCGATGCCTATCTCCGCCAGTCGGAGGCGGCGCTGCCCACAGTGCGCTACAGCGACATCTTCCGCGATACGCGGTTGCAGCAGCTGATCGTGCAGGCGCTGGCCAACAACCGCGACCTGCGCGTCGCGGCGGCCAATATCACCTCCACCCGCGCACAATACCGCATCCAGCGGGCCAGCCTGTTGCCACAGATCGATGCGACCGGCCGCTACAGCTATACCGATCGCGGATCGGGCGGCGCGGGCAGCCAGGCCATCGGCGGGGGCACGGGAACGGGCACTGGCGGCACGGGGACTGGCACAGGCACAGGCACCGGTGGAACCGGGACGGGTGGCACGGGCACCGGCGGAACCGGCACCGGCGGCTCGATCGTCACCGGCGCGGGCGGCAATGGCAGCGCCTGGTCGGTCAATCTGGGCACGACCGCGTTCGAACTCGACCTGTTCGGTCGTATCCGCTCGCTGACCGGCGCCGCGCTCGACCGCTATTTCGCGACCGAGGCCGCCGCGCGGGCGACCCGGCTGACGCTGGTCGGTGACATCGCCGAGGCATGGCTGAACTACGGCGCGGACCAGAGCCTGCTGACCATCGCCCAGCAGACCGCCGCCAATGCCGAACGCAGCGTCACGCTGACCCGCGCCCGGCTGCAGGGCGGCATCGCGCCACGCACCGATCTGCGTCAGGCCGAACAGGTGCTGGCGACCGCACAGGCCGACCTGGCGCAACAGAAGACCGCCGTCGCGCAGGATATCAACGCCCTGCAACTGCTGGTCGGCGCCCCCATCGATACCGCGCTGCTCCCCCGCTCGATCGAGGAAGCCGCGCCCACTATCGCCACCCTGCCCGCGGGGCTCGACTCGGGCATCCTGCTGCGGCGGCCGGACGTGGTGCAGGCCGAATATCTGCTTCGCGCCGCCAATGGCCAGATCGGCGCGGCGCGCGCGGCGCTGTTCCCGCGCATTTCGCTGACCGGGCTGGTCGGCTTTGCCAGCACGGCCCTGTCCTCGCTCTTCTCGGGCGGCAGCTTCAACTATTCGGTCGCGCCTGCGGTCAGCTATCCGATCTTCCAGGCGGGGGCAGGCATTGCGGGCGTCCAATATTCGCAGGCGCAGCGCGACGCGGCGCTGGCGACCTATGAAAAGACGATCCAGACCGCGTTCCAGGAAACCGCCAATGCGCTGGCGCGGCAGGGCACGATCGCGGATCAGCTGGGCGCGAACCGGCGCTTCCTGAATGCCGCCACCGACACCTATCGCCTGACCGAGGCCAGCTATCGCGGCGGGATCACCCCGTTCCTGAACACGCTGGATGCGCAGCGCTCGCTCTATTCGGCGCAGCGCACGCTGATCGCGACCGAGCTGACCGGCGCGACCAACCGGGTCACGCTGTACCGGGTGCTGGGCGGCGACTCGCTGCTGGAGGCGACGCCAAATGGTCCCGTACCGCTGAGCACGGGCCAGTGAGCAGGTCCGCCCGGCGACGTGGAACGCCGGGCGGAACCCAAGACGGTTATTTCTGGCCGCGTGCCACGCCGACCGCATCGCGGCCGAACTGGACGATCAGCTCGCCGATCTCGCGTGCCTGCGACATCGAGCGGTTGCCCTGATCGCGCAGGAATTCGGTCTGGATGCGCATCACGTCCGACAGGTCGCTGGCCGATGCGGCGGCGCGCATCGCGGCAAAGGCCTCACGCGCGTTGGTTTCGGCCTGATCCAGCATCTTGAGGGTCACGGCCGATCCGCCCTCGGCCATCTTCTGGCCCGAGGCCTGCATCGCCTCACCCGCGCCCTTCATCCGGTCGGCAAAGGCGCCAGCGCCCATATCGCCGCCGATCGCACCCGCACCGCCGCCGTTTCCGATATCCTCGGCCATATCCTTGATCTCCTGTCCTTTGCCCGTTCCAATGGAAACCCTTGAGCGTCCGGGGAGTTGCACGGCCCTCTGCCGTGACGGCCGGGATCACAGCTGGCTGAAATAGCCGGTCAGCATCCTGGCCATCTTGTCGGTCGCATGCAGATATCCACCGGCATCCCGCGCCACCCAGTCGCGTGCGAGCAGCAACCCGATCCAGCGCGCACCGACCATGCCGGTCGGCGACAGGCCCGCCGCGTCCAGCACGGCGTCATCGCTGCACGGCCCCTCGGCGATGAAGACGGCGAGTGCGATCTCCCAGGCGGGGTCGCCGAACATGTCGCCGTCCGCGCCCGCGATCACGCGCATGTCGCGGCGATGCCGCAGGATCATCGCGGCGCATTCCTGGGGCGTCGGCACCCGCGGCGGGCGTGGTACGGGCACGCCGCCCGCCTCGCCCGAAATGGCATGGATACGCGCCTGCACATCCGCCATGACGGTCGAGAAATGCGCGAAGCTGGCGCGATCCTCGGCGGGCCAGTGCAGCAGGCGAAGGTCGCAGTTCATCCTATATCCCGCCAAGAGAAGGTCCAGTCGGGATCGCGACCATAACGGGCGACCCGTATCTGGTGACGCAGGACACCAATTCCCAATATGCTGAGCATCGGATAGGCGATCTTGCCCTCCGCCATGCCGTACATCCACGGCATGAGGCTTGCATCGAGCCCCCGGACACCATGGATACCAATGCCCAGAAGATGGAACGCCGCCAACCAGAGCGGCCAAAAGCGGTTCGCCAGCATGGCGATGGTGATCAGACCGCCCATCAGCACGACATCGATCGCGACTTCGCGAATGTCCGTCGTCCGAAAATTGGTCGACGGCTCAAACGCCAGCAGCAGGGTCGCGCCGGTCGCCGCAAGCAGCAGCATCGCGCCGCAACGCTCCGGCCAACCGCCCATGGTCAGCGCGTAGAGGCAGATCAGCCCCTGAACGACGTTGAAGACATAGATATGCGTCACGGCGTGCCTCGCAGCTTGGAAATCCAGTAAGACACGCCGCACCCGCCCCCGATCAGGCCGCCACGCGCAGCGGCGTGGCCGTGATCGCGCCAGTCACCTCCGGCGGCTTGGGATGATTGTCGCCATAGCTGTCGGCGTCGAAGCCGATCGTCTGACCGACCTTTTCGAGGATGCGGTGGCTCTGCACGGCATGGCCGCGCGCCTGGCCGATCGCCATCATCGCCTGGCCCAGCATCTCGAAGGCATGCTGCCCGACCACCGCCGACAGCCGCGCCTCGGCCCGTGCACGGGGCAGCGCCATGGCCAGTTCGCCCGCCGTCGAGAAGGCCGTATCGAGTTCATTCTCGAGCTTCCACAGAAGCTGGGTGACCTGAAGAGCTGCTTCATGTTCCGTCGTCATTGCCATGCCCCTGAACTGATCCATGCGCCCCCGGCGGCATGGAGAATGGTCAACTGGCAAGGTGCGACAAGCGTCCGATCACACGGGTCATCACATCGAGTCCCGTCGCCAGCATGCCGAAGCCGATGGCGAGCGCGACGGCGATGGTGGGGACCCAGAGCAGCCTTTCGGCCATGCTCATGTCGTTGCGAGTTTGCCCTTGCCGCCGGACCGGAAGTGACAAGCGGGGCGATGCGTGGACATGGCCGTCCTGCACCGCCCCACCGACCGTACTCCCATCCGGTGCCATCGGAAGTGGCATGGGCGGCGGCTCGGGAACCAGCCCCGTAGAATCAGGTATGATTTTATGCGGGGTCACTTCCCCTTTATCTTCAGCGGCTTGGCTGTTTTCCTGAGCCTCATGTTCGGCCAGCGCCATGGCCGCGTCGCGCCGATTGCGGGCGCCGAGCAGCCGCACCGCCTCCGCCAGATAGCTGTCGACGGTCGACTTTCCCAAGCCGAGTTCGGTGGCGATTTCCTTGGAGCCCTTGAGCGCCTTGACCCCGCGAAGGCATTCGCGGTGACGGCGGGTAAGAAGGGCGAAGCGTTCGGGCGTCATCTCGTTTTCCGGTCGCGCCGGATAATCCGTCCAGCCATGTCGACTGCCCTAGCCGGGTCGGTGGGCCCTCGCCAAGTCGTTCCCGCTCCAAACCGGGGGCGATGAGTTATTAAGAAACAAGGTTAATCGACCGAAACGATCAATCGCGCCGATGCGGCACGTGAATGGCCTCGATCGAGTCGAGCGCCTGTAACAGATCGTCGAATGCGGCGTCCTCACTGACCGGAAAAGATCGCCGAAAGCCCGATCCCAGCACGTCCAGGTCGCGCTGGGTCAACAGGCCGACCGCGACGATCGCATCGGGACGGCGGCCGCCTTTCTGCGCATTGCGGTCCGTCACGGCCGCCCCCGCCCAAGGGTAAGGGCGCCGCCGATGGCCGATCGAGAATCCGTATGGCCGCACATTGTCCGAATTCCATCCATGACCGTCTGAACCCGCTATCGACCATGGCTGTTCCACGGTTTTTCCACGCGTGCGGTAAGCGGCCCGTCCCAAAAAATTCCATACCGGGGCCGCCGGGGACAGGTGGTGTGTCGAACGCATCCCGAACATCCTCCGTTTCGCCCCTCGACACCCTTCCCTGTCGGGCAACCCCTTGCTAAGGCCCCTCGCGTCAACCGGAGATTTCCCCGGCGCGCCTGCTCGCGGCTGCATGCTGCCGTGTCCCACTGGGCGTGCCCGGCTCGACCATGAAGGGACGCCCATGACTGCGATAGGCCAGGACAGCCTGAACACCCGCTCGACCCTCGACGTCGACGGCAAGAGCTATGATTATTACAGCCTCGCCAAGGCTTCCGAGCAGCTCGGCGACATCAGCCGTCTGCCCTTCTCGATGAAGGTGCTGCTGGAGAATCTGCTGCGCTTCGAGGACGGCAAGACCGTCACGCGCGAGGACATCCAGGCGATCGTCGACTGGCAGAAGACCCAGCGCTCGGATCGCGAAATCCAGTATCGCCCGGCCCGCGTGCTGATGCAGGACTTCACCGGCGTGCCGTGCGTGGTCGACCTCGCCGCGATGCGCGACGCGATCACCAAGCTGGGCGGCGATGCGGCCAAGATCAATCCGCAGGTTCCCGTCCACCTCGTCATCGACCACTCGGTCATGGTCGACGAGTTCGGCACGCCCAAGGCCTTCGAAGATAATGTCGACCTCGAATATCAGCGCAACATGGAACGCTATGAGTTCCTGAAGTGGGGCTCCAAGGCGCTCGACAATTTCTCGGTCGTGCCGCCGGGCACCGGCATCTGCCACCAGGTGAATCTGGAATATATCGGCCAGGCCATCTGGTCCTCGACCGAGAGCGGCGAGCACGCCAAGGGCGCAGCCACCATCGCCTACCCGGACACGCTGGTCGGCACCGACAGCCACACCACGATGATCAACGGCCTGGGCGTGCTCGGCTGGGGCGTCGGCGGGATCGAGGCGGAAGCCGCGATGCTGGGCCAGCCCGTGTCGATGCTGATCCCCGAAGTCGTCGGCTTCAAGCTGACCGGCAAGCTCCAGGAAGGCATCACCGCCACCGATCTGGTGCTGACCATCACCCAGATGCTGCGCGCCAAGGGCGTGGTCGGCCGTTTCGTCGAGTTCTACGGCCCCGGCCTGTCGTCGATGACGCTCGCCGACCGTGCGACGATCGCCAACATGGCGCCCGAATATGGCGCGACCTGCGGCTTCTTCCCGATCGACGACAAGACGCTCGACTATATGCGCCTGACCGCGCGGTCGGACGAGAATGTCGCGCTGGTCGAGGCCTATGCCAAGGCGAACGGCTTCTGGCGTCATGACGATGCCGCCGACCCCGTCTTCACCGACACGCTGGAACTCGACATGTCGACGGTCGTGCCGTCGCTGGCCGGGCCCAAGCGTCCGCAGGACAAGGTCGTCCTCACCGAAGTCGACGACGTGTTCAACGCCGACCTCGCCAAGGTGTACAAGAAGGATGCCCCTGCCCGCGTCGCGGTCGACGATCGTGGCCATGACATCGGCGACGGCGACGTCGTGATCGCCGCGATCACCAGCTGCACCAACACCTCGAACCCGAGCGTGCTGGTCGCCGCCGGCCTGGTCGCCCGCAAGGCGAACGCGCTGGGCCTGAAGCCCAAGCCCTGGGTCAAGACCTCGCTGGCGCCGGGTTCGCAGGTCGTGACCGATTATCTCGACAAGGCGGGCCTGACCGCCGATCTCGACGCGATCGGTTTCAACCTGGTCGGCTATGGCTGCACCACCTGCATCGGCAATTCGGGTCCGCTCGCCGAGCCGATCTCGAAGGCGATCAACGGCAACGACATCGTCGCCGCGAGCGTGTTGTCGGGCAACCGCAACTTCGAGGGCCGCGTCTCGCCCGACGTGCGCGCCAACTTCCTCGCCTCGCCGCCGCTGGTCGTCGCCTATGCGCTGAAGGGCACCGTCACGCAGGACATGCGTGAAACGCCGATCGGCCAGGGCAAGGACGGCCAGGACGTGTATCTGAAGGACATCTGGCCCTCGAACGAGGAAGTTCGTTCGCTGATGGATGCGAACATCGACGACGAGATGTTCCGTTCGCGCTACGGCAATGTCTATGCGGGCGATGCCAAGTGGTCGGCGATCGAAGTGACCGGCTCGGACACCTATGCCTGGCCCGCCGCGTCGACCTATGTCGCCAACCCGCCCTATTTCGAGGGCATGGAGATGACGCCGAAGCCCGTCACCGACATCATCGAGGCCAAGCCGCTCGCCATCCTGGGCGACTCGATCACCACCGACCACATCAGCCCGGCCGGTTCGATCAAGGCCGACAGCCCGGCAGGCATCTTCCTGCAGGAGCATCAGGTCGCCAAGAAGGACTTCAACTCCTATGGCGCGCGTCGCGGCAACCACGACGTGATGATGCGCGGCACCTTCGCCAATATCCGCATCAAGAACGAGATGGTGCCCGGCGTCGAAGGCGGCATGACCAAGTATGAAGGCGAAGTGATGCCGATCTATGACGCCGCGATGCGTCACAAGGCCGACGGCACGCCGCTCGTCATCGTCGCGGGCAAGGAATATGGCACCGGCTCGTCGCGCGACTGGGCGGCGAAGGGCACCAACCTGCTCGGCGTGCGCGCGGTCATCACCGAGAGCTTCGAGCGTATCCACCGTTCGAACCTGGTCGGCATGGGCGTCCTGCCGCTTCAGTTCGCCGAGGGCGTGACCCGCGAGACGCTGAAGCTGGACGGCAGCGAGACCTTCACCATCCAGGGTGTGGCGAACCTTCGTCCGCGTCAGGATGTCGAGGTGATCCTGGCCCGCAAGGACGGCTCGACCGAGACCTTCCTGACCAAGTGCCGCATCGATACCGTCAACGAGCTGGAATATTTCCTGAACGGCGGCATCCTGCAGTACGTGCTGCGCAACCTGGCGGCGTAAACCGCTACCGGGATGCGAAAAGGCCCGCTCGGAGCGATCCGGGCGGGCCTTTTTATTGGTGGGTCTTCCCCCTCCACCACCCGGCTGCGCCGGGCGGTCCCCCTCCCCAAGCGAGCTTGGGGAGGAATTCCATCGACCAAAATCCTCCCCAAGCTCGCTTGGGGAGGGGGACCGCTCGCGATAGCGAGTGGTGGAGGGGCATCAGCCCATCGCTATAAAGAATTCCCCGTCCGTCCGACGAGGATAGGGTCTCAGCCCTTGGGCCGCAGCGACTTGCGAAGGGCGGTTTCCCGCTCCAGCCGCTCGAGCAACGTCTCGATCGACTCTTCCCCCCGGTCGGGCCGGGGCAGTGCGGCCCCCTGCTCCACCGGCTTGTCCTCGCGCATCGGCGAGATCGGCATGGGTTCCTTGGGCTGTGGTGGCACGGGCCGGGCCGCGACCGGACGGACCGGCTCACGCGGGACCGACAGGATCGCGTCGGGGTCATAGGCTGATAGCGGCTGGTCGAGGTCGGCGGGCAGCGTGCGCTCGACCGTCTCGTCCTCGACGGGCGGCGGCGGTGCGCCCAGTTCGGCGGCATGGAGCGGGCGGCGCGGCGGCGCGTCGGGATGACGATCCGATCGACGGACAACCGGCACATAATCCTCCGAATCGTCACCTTCGGCACGGACCCGCCTGGCCAACAGGCCACCCGGCCCCCAGAGCAGATAGACGACCGCCCAGGCGATCGCCCCCGCCCCCAGCCCGGCGACCAGGGCCAGCAGCCCCCGTGCTTTCATGCCAAGCGGCGGCCGCGCGGCCGACAGAATGTCACCCAGTCCCAGTTGCGCGACCAGCGACTCCAGCCGCCAATCGGGCACGATGATCACCATGAAGGCCAGGAACACACCGACAGCCCCGCCGATCCAGGCAGGTCCGAAACGATGGTGGGAAGGCGTGGCGGTGAAGGTCATAGGCGTTGGGTCGGCGCCCCGTGTAGCAATCGATGGTAAACAGGTTCGTAACGCCGAATGTTCGACGCCCAATTGCGTTCTTTTTCAACAAAGTCCCGCCCTGCGACACGCCGGGCATCCCAGCCGCTGCGATCGGCGAACAGGCCCGCCAGCGCATCGGCGATCGCCGCAGGATCGTCGGGCGCGAACAGCGTGCCCGTGCGCCCATTTTCGATCAGCTCGCGATGGCCGCCAACATCCGATGCGGCGACCAGCCGCCCCTGCGCCATCGCCTCCAGCGGTTTCAGCGGCGTGACCAAGTCGGTCAGCCGCATCTTCTTGCGCGGATAGGCCAGGACATCGACCAGCCCATAATAGCGCTCGACCTCCTGATGCGGCACCCGCCCGACAAAGCGGATCGCCGCGGCGACAGAGGAAGCCTCGGCCTGCGCCCGCAGCGCCGCCTCCATCGGACCGCCGCCGACCAGCAGCAGCCGCGCCTTGGGCCGGGCCGCGACCAGGCCCGGCATCGCGGCGATCAGGTCGTCCAGCCCCTCATAATCGTAGAAACTGCCGATGAAGCCGACGACCTCGGCATCGGCTAAGCCGAGTTCCGCCGCCAGCGCCGGGTCACGCGGCGCGGGCGTCCCGAACAGCCCCAGGTCGACGCCGTTGGGCGAGACGATGATCTTGTCCTGGGGCAGCCCCCGCGCGATCAGGTCGCGGCGCAGCCCTTCGCAGATGACGGCAATCGCGTCGGCGCGGCGACAGGCCCAGCTCTCCAGCGCGCGGGTCGCGCGGTAACGCGCGCTGCCCTCGACCCCGGTGCCGTTGCCGACCGCCGCATCCTCCCAAAAGGCACGAATCTCGTAGACCAGCGGCAATCGCCGCCGCCTGACCACCGCCAGCCCCGCCAGCGCGTCGAGCACGGGCGAATGGGCGTGCAGGATATCGGGCCGGAAAGCGGCCACCGCCCGATCGATCGCCCGAATCTGAGTCGCCAGCCCGGCCGCCTCGCCGATCCAGCCCCGCTGGGCCGGTGCCGCCCCCGAAACGGGGGTGCGGTAGAAGGTCAGGCCGTCGATCATCTCGACCCCATCCTCCCCTGCCCCCTGGCGAGGGCCGGTCACCGCCGCCACCGCATGGCCTTCGCCCGCCTGTGCCTTCAATATGGCACGGGTCCGAAAGGTGTAACCGCTTTGCAACGGCAGGCCGTGATCGAGGATATGCAGGATACGCATGACGTGGCACCTGTCATGCCAGCCCTTAACGCCGCGTCAACCGCCGGTTTATAAGCAGGGCACGACACAGGCGTTAAGGGTTTGCGAAAACGGGCGATGATCGACAGCTTTGCCCTTTTCCTGTCCCACTGCCTGATGCTGATCGCGGCGTGGCGCCTGCTCGGGCGGCGTGAGCTGGATCAGGAGGGCGAGGTCCGTCCCACCGCCAGGAGGCGCGGCGACGATGCGTGACCTGTTCCTGATCGGGTTCCTGTTCAGCCTGTTCGCAATGGGCCTGCGACGCCCGTTCCTGATGGTGCTCGCCTATATCTATATCGACATGGTCTCGCCGCAGCGGCTGACCTATTATCTGCTCAACTCGGTGCCGATCTCGCTGATCGCGGTCATCGCGGCGGTCGGCGGCTGGGCCTTGGCCGATGACAAGCGGGACTGTCGGTTCACGGTGCGGCAGGGGGCGATCCTGCTGCTGCTCTTCTATTGCGCGATCACCACCTTTTTCGGCGCCGACTTCCCCAGCGAAGCCAGGGAAAAATGGGACTGGGTGTGGAAAGCGCTCGCCTTTGCCGCCTTCCTGCCGCTGACGCTGCGCACCCGGTTGCGGATCGAGGCGCTGCTGCTGTTCATGCTATTGTCCCTCTCCTCGATCGTCATCGTGGGCGGGGTCAAGACGCTGTTCAGCGGGGGCGGGTATGGCGAGTTGAACCTGATGGTCCGGAGCAATTCCGGACTATATGAGGGCAGCATCATCTCGACGGTCGCGGTTTCGGTGGTCCCGATCATCGTGTGGATGATGCGATATGGCACGATCTACCCGCCCGACTGGCGGGTACGAACGTTCGGGGCGGGTCTGATCTTCGCCTGTCTGCTGATCCCTGTGGGCACCTCGGCGCGGACGGGATTGCTGTGCGTCGGATTGCTTGCGGTGCTGATGCTGCGCGACGTGAAGCGGCGGCTCCTCTATATCGGCGCACTGGCGGCGGTGGGCGTCGCGGTCGTGCCGCTGCTGCCGTCCTCCTATACCGAGCGGATGAACACCATCCGCACCTATAAGGGGGATGCCTCGGCCTCGACCCGGTTGGCGGTGTGGAAATGGACGCTGGGCTATGCGGCGTCCCACCCGTTCGGCGGCGGGTTCAACGCCTATCTTCAGAACAGCGTGCGCTATGACCTGACCACGGTCGAGGGATCGGCACATGACAGCAAGGTCGAGCAGCGGGTCACCACCGACCGCGCCCGCGCCTATCACTCCAGCTATTTCGAGATGCTGGGCGAGCAGGGCTGGCCGGGGCTGTTCCTGTGGCTGGGGATCAATATCGCAGGGCTGATCCGGATGGAGGCCCTGCGGCGGCGATATCGTGATCCCGACGATCCGCTGCACTGGGGCGGGCGGCTGGCGGGCGCGCTCCAGCATGGGCATCTGATCTATCTGCTGGGCGGGGCGTTCGTCGGGATCGCGTACAACCCCTTCCTCTATCAGCTGATGGCCGCCGAGATCGGGCTCGACACCTATCTCTCGCGCCGCTCACGCGAGGAGCGGCAGAAGCCCGCCGCGATCCGTCAGCGGTTACGCCCCGGCCGCCCTACCATTTCCGCGCCGTCGGCGTGATCCCCGCGCCCAGGATATTGCCCCGGATCACCAGCGGTTCGCCCGACCAGTTGCCGACAAAGACCGGCTTGAAATCGACGCCGGGCGCCAGGCGGGCGCGGTTGTTTTCGACCACCAGCCCGGAAGAATCATTCTTCGCCCCCTCCGGCGCGACGGTGATCAGCGTCGAGTGATTGTCCTTGTCGCGGCCGAAGACGAATTCGTTGCCCGCGATCCGCCCCTTCGCGCCGTTCGACAGGTCGATCATATAGTTGGTCATATGGCCATGGCTGTCGTCGAAGCTGCTATCAAGTATCTCGACATTGGGCGCGCGCGACTTGACGTAATGGCCGCCCTGCCCCCGTTCGAAGCGGCTGGCGATGACACGCAAGGACTTGTAGCGCCCCATATAGATGCCGTGCGCGCCATTGCCCGTGGGGTCATGGCCCAGGCCGGAAAAGGTCGAGTGGTCGACCGAGACGGTGCCGTTGGGGTCTTCCGCCGACAGGATGCCCGACTGGCTGTCGAGGAACATCGCATTGCTGACCGTCAGCGGGCCCTTTTCGATGCGGATGCCCGCGCCGTTTCCGTCGCCGACCTCGATATGGCTGAAGACGATACCCTCGACCGAGGCGCCCCGCCCGCGCAGCACCAGCGCCGCTTTCCCTTCGCAGGCGATACGGGTGAAGATCACCTTGCCCGGCTCGGTCGCGACATAGGCGATGCGGCCCGCGCTCTGGACGGCGCATTCGCGGTACGTGCCCGGCGCGATGCGGATCGTGCCCTCGCCGTCACCGATCGCGGCCACCGCCTCCTGCAATGTCGAAAAGCCGCGCCCGCCCACCATGAAGGGCTGCGCGCTGCCCTGCGCAAGGGCGACGCCGGAGGTCAAACCGATCAGCAACAGCGGCAGCAGGCGCATCGACATATCCTGAAATAACAAACGGGCGTCGCATCCTGCCACGCATGGGGCCAGGATGCGACGCCCGTGATCGTCCCGTGACGGGATGCGAGCGCATCCCTCCCCATCTGACGATGGGGAGGATTGGGTTGTTACGCTTCTTCGGTCTCGTCCTCGTCGGCCAGTTCCTCTTCCAGCGCGGTCAGGATCGCCTTGTTGAAGGCGGGGATGTCGTCCGGCTTGCGGCTGGTAATCAGGTTGCCGTCGACCACGACCTCCTCGTCCACCACATCCGCGCCCGCATTGGACAGGTCGGTGCGGATCGAGGGGTAGCTGGTCAGGCGGCGACCGTCGATCACGTCCGCCTCGGCGAGCAGCCAGGGGCCGTGGCAGATGGCGGCGACAATCTTGTCGTCCTCCATGAACTCGGTGACGATCTCGACCGCGCGCTCGTTCAGGCGCAGCTTGTCGGGGTTGCAGGTGCCGCCGGGAAGCACGAGCGCGTCGTAATCGTCGGTGTCGACCTCATCGACGGTCAGGTCGGGGGTCGCGGTCTCGGCCTTGTTGATGTCGCCTTCCATGCCCTGGATCGGATCGGACGTGAGCGAGGCGAGCTGCACCTTGGCGCCTGCGGCTTCCAAAGCCTTGCGCGGTTCGAACAGTTCGACGGTCTCGAAGCCGTCGGCGGCGAGCATCAGGACACGTGCCTGGGAAAGATCGGCCATGATGAAAAACTCCTGTCGGGGAATGGCTTGGGGAGAGCCAGTACCAGAACCCGCGACCGCATCGGCCGTTCCGGAACGAAGCGACCAGCGACGCATTTGCAAAGACGACCCGAGAGAGAGCGATGGCCACCCGATTAGTCTATTGCGATGACAGCAAGCCCGGCATCACCCGGACCAAGGTTCGCGGGCATTGGGCCTATTGGACCGCCAAGGGCGAACGCATCACCGATCGGGACGAGATCGACCGGCTGAACCGCATCGGCCTGCCCCCCGCCTATAAGGACGCCTGGTTCTGCCCGCGCGCCAATGGCCATATCCAGGCGGTC
This sequence comes from Sphingomonas fuzhouensis, assembly GCF_034659795.1. Lineage (NCBI taxonomy): Bacteria > Pseudomonadati > Pseudomonadota > Alphaproteobacteria > Sphingomonadales > Sphingomonadaceae > Sphingomonas > Sphingomonas fuzhouensis. The sequence continues at coordinate 215,863 of NZ_JAXSQY010000001.1, read as the reverse complement.
GGCTGGGACGAGAAGGGCCGCAAGCAATATCGCTATCACGCCGATTTCCGCGAGGCGCAGGAGGCGGCCAAATATGAACGCTGCGTCGAATTCGGGCACGCTCTGCCCGCCCTCCGCAAACGCGTCGAGGCCGATCTGAAGAAGCGCGGCCTGTGCAAGGAGCGCGCGGTCGCCGCCGTCGTCCGGCTGCTCGACAACGGGCATTTGCGTGTCGGTAACGAGGCCTATGCCGCGACCAACAAGAGTTTCGGCGCGACCACGCTGCGCAAGCGGCACGGGCAGGTAAAGGGCACCAGCCTGCGGCTCCGCTATCGCGGCAAGTCGGGCAAGATGCGCGACCTGACCCTGACCGACCGCTCGCTCGCCAGCTTCGTGAAGCGGTGCCAGGATCTGGACGAACAGCATCTCTTCGCCTGGGTCGATGACGAGGGCGAGGCCAACCCGGTCAGTTCGTCGGACGTGAATACTTACATCCGCGAGACGACCGGCTGCGACTTCACCGCCAAGCATTTCCGCACCTGGGCCGCCAGCGTCGCCGCGTTCGAGGCGCTGGCGCTGGCCGAGGCGGATCTCAGCCTGAAGGCGATGCTGGAACCTGTCGTCGAAAAGCTGGGCAACACGCCCGCCATCGCGCGCAAATCCTATGTCCACCCCTCGCTGATCGCCTTGGTGAAGGAGGGGCAGGCCGCATTTCGCCAGACGCTCCGCCTGCCGCGCGCGCGGGCCGGATTGAGCCGCATCGAATGCGGCCTGATCGCCTTTCTCGAGGCCGGAACCCCGGCCGTCAAGGCGGCCTGACCGCCCATCTTTTTCAGGAGTCCCCATGGCGACGAGCAATACTTCGCCCAAGGCGCCGATCTTCGACGGCTCGCGCATCCCCAATCAGGTCGAGAGCATCCTCGACGCCACCTATGACTGGGTTCAGGTCTATTGGCTGAAAGTGCTGATCGCGATCGGGGTGGGCGCCGTCATCGTGCTGGCGCTGCTCTGGGTACGCCGGCTGGGCGATCGGCTATGTCGCAAGCCCGGCTTTGCGGGCGGCTGGGGCGTGATCCTGGGTCATGCGATCGCGCGGACCAACCTGTTCTTCATCGTCACCCTCGCCGCCCAACTCGTGTCCGGCTATGCGGGCGCGCCGGGCGAGGTCGCCAAGACGATCCAGTTCTTCTTCACCATCGCCAGCGCCTTCCAGGCCGCGATCTGGGCGCGCGAACTGATCCTCGGCACGATCGAGCATCGCACCCGCTCCGAACATTATTCGGGCGAGGCGCTGCTGTCGGCGATGGGGCTGATCCGGTTGCTGGTCACCGCCGTTCTCTTCGCCATTGCGCTGGTCGTGGTGCTCGACAATCTGGGCGTGAACGTCACCGGCTTGGTCGCCGGTCTGGGCGTCGGCGGCATCGCCATCGGTCTGGCGGCGCAAGGCATTTTCGGTGACCTGTTCGCCGCGCTGGCGATCATCTTCGACCGGCCGTTCCGGCGTGGAGACAAGATCAGCTATGGCAATACCAGCGGCGTGATCGAGTCGATCGGGCTGAAATCCACCCGCATCCGCGCCTTTACCGGTGAGCTTCGGATCATCTCAAACCGGCAGCTGCTGGACAAGGAAATCCAGAATACCACGGTGCGCGATCATGTCCGCCTGTCGTTCATGATCGGCGTCGCCTATGAAACCCCGCCCGAGACGCTGGCGCGCGTGCCCGCCCTGCTGACCGAGATCGTCGAGAGCGAAGGCGGCAAGGTGGCGCGCGCAGGCTTTGAGAATTTCGGGGCCTCCAGCCTCGACTTCGCGCTCCAGTTCGACGTGCCCGGCGACGATTGGGCGACCGCGCACGACCTGCGCAACCGGATGCTGGTCACGCTGATGAAACGGTTCGCGGCGGAGGGGATCAGCATCCCCTACCCCACCCAGACGACCTACACCGCCGCGCCGGACGGGACGCTGGTCATGCCCTATCCGCAGGTTCAGCCGGTCGAGGTGCATAAAGCCAGCTAATCCTCCCCTGCAAGGGGAGGTGGCAGTCCGAAGGACTGACGGAGGGGTGTCACGGTCAGCGGGGACACCCCTCCACCATGCTACGCATGGTCCCCCTCCCCTTGCAGGGGAGGAATAGGTCAGATGCCGCCTTCATCCAGCGACAACAGCGTGGCGTTGCCGCCCGCCGAGGTCGTATCGACCGACACCGCCCGCTCCGCGCAGAAGCGGTACAGGTAATGCGGCCCACCCGCCTTCGGCCCGGTGCCCGACAGGCCTTCGCCGCCGAAAGGCTGGCTGCCCACGACCGCGCCGATCATCGAGCGGTTGATGTAAAGGTTGCCGACCGCCGCTTCCGCCTCGATCACCTCGCCCGCGCGGGCGATGCGGCTATGCAGGCCCATGGTCAGGCCGTAACCCTTGGCATTCACCTTCGCGATCGTCTCGGACAGCGTGCCCGCTTCCCAGGTCGCGACATGCAGGATCGGGCCGAACCATTCCTGGGTCAGGTCCTCCACCCGGTCGAGCCGGATCAGCGTCGGCGGCACGAACAGGCCATCGGCGGGCGCGTCGAGCGTCTTGATCGTCTTGCCCGCCATCTCCGCACGATAGGCCATCAGCTTGTCATAGGCCGCCCGGTCGATCACCGGACCGACATCGGTGGCCGGATTGCCGGTCGTGCCCAGCACCAGCGTCTCCATCGCGCCCTTGAGCATTTCGATGACATTGTCGGCGACATCCGCCTGGACCAGCAGCAACCGCAGCGCCGAGCAGCGCTGCCCCGCCGAGCGGAAGGACGAGGTGATGACGTCCGCCACCACCTGTTCGGGCAACGCGGTCGAATCGACGATCATCGCGTTGATGCCGCCCGTTTCGGCGATCAGCGGCACGATCGGGCGATCGTCATCGGCCACCAACGTCCGCGCGATCCGCTTGGCGGTGGCGGTCGATCCGGTGAAGGCGACGCCCGCGATCCGGTGATCCTCGGTCAGCTCTTGGCCCACATCGGGGCCACCGACCGCGAGCAGCAGCGCGTCACGCGGCACGCCCGCGCGATAGGCCAGTTCCACCGCCGCCGCCGCGATGGCAGGCGTCTGCGGCGCGGGCTTGGCGACGACGGTGTTGCCGGTGACGAGCGCCGCCACCGTCTGACCCAGGAAGATCGCCAGCGGGAAGTTCCACGGTGCGACCGTCGCCCAGACGCCGCGCCCTTCCAGATGCAGCGTGTTGCGCTCGCCTGTCGGCCCCGGCAATTCGACCGAACCGAGCCGCGCGCGCGCCTGCTGCGCATAGTAACGGCAGAAATCGGCGGCCTCGCGCACTTCACCGATGGCGTCGGGGATGGTCTTGAACGCCTCCTGCACCAGAATCGCCATCAGCCGCTCGCGGTCCTGCTCCAGCAGATCGGCCAGCTTTTCCAGCACGCCCGCGCGAGTGTCGAGCGGGGTCGCGTTCCACGCCGGGAAAGCGGCATGGGCGCGCGTAACCAGCGAGGCGACGTCGGCGGTCGCGGCAACCGGCTTCACGGCGGGGGCGTTCACCGCCTTCACCGTCGCATCCAGCGTCGCGATGTCGCTCAGGTCGATGCCGGTCGAGTTGCGATGCCCCGGCGCGAACAGGTCGATGGGCAGCGGGATACTCGGGTGCCGCGCACCGCCCACGGCGGCGATCTTGGCGACCGGATCGGCGAGGATCTCCGCCTCAGTCAGCCGCGCATCGGCGAGCTGATGCACGAAGCTCGAGTTCGCGCCATTTTCCAGCAACCGGCGGACCAGATAGGCCAGCAGATCGCGGTGCCCGCCGACCGGCGCATAGATGCGGCACTTATGCCCCTGCTCGCGCACCAGCCGCTCGTACAGGCCGTCGCCCATGCCGTGCAGACGCTGGAACTCAAAGTCATGGCTGTTGCCCGCCCATTCGAGGATGGTCGCGACGGTCAGCGCATTGTGGCTGGCGAAAGCCGGGCGGATATTCTCGGCCGCCAGCATGTCCTTGGCGACCGCCAGATAGGACACGTCGGTCGCCGCCTTGCGGGTGAACAGCGGATAGTCGGCCAGCCCCTCGACCTGGGTACGCTTGATCTCGCTATCCCAGTATGCGCCCTTGACGAGACGCACGTTCATGATCCGGTCGAGGCCATTGGCCCAGGCGATGACCGCGCGCGCGCGCTTGCCATAGGCCTGCACCGCCATGCCGAAGCCGTCCCAGCCCTTCAGCGCCGGCAGCGCCGCGACGCCGCCGATGATGTCCAGGCTCATCTCCAGCCGCTCGGACTCCTCGGCATCGACGGTCAACGCAATGCCCTTGTCCGCCGCCTGCCGGGCCAGCTGCGCCAGCATGTCGGTCAGCGCGGGCACGCACTCATAAGCGCGCGGCAGTTCGTAGCGGGGGTGGAGCGCCGACAGCTTGACCGAAATCGAATGTCCCGCCGCCGGGTCGGAGCCCACGGCGTCGATCGCCTTCACATAGGCCTGGAAATAGCGCTCGGCATCCTCATGCGTGCGCGCCGCCTCACCCAGCATGTCGAAGCTGGCGGTGAAGCCCTTATTCTCGGGCTTCTTCATGCGGCGCATCGCTTCCTCGATGGTGCGGCCCATCACGAAGATCTCGCCCATCATGCGCATCGCGGCACCGACCGCCTGCCGCACGAACGGCTCGCCCGCGCGCGACAGCAGCCGCTTGAGCGGCCCCGCCTCGCCCTCGCCCACCAGCGCGCGCCCGACGACCAGACCCCAGGTGGCCGAGTTGACCAGCTTCGACGCCGAGCGCCCGGTATGCGCGCGCCAATCCGCCTCGCCCAGCTTGTCGGCGATCAACAGGTCGGCGGTCTCGGGATCGGGCACGCGCAGGAACGCCTCGGCGAGACTCAGCAGCGCGACACCCTCGGACGAGTTGAGGCGATATTCCTGAAGGAACTGGTTCACCCAGCCGCGATTCTGCGCCGCCCGCAGATCGGCGAGCAGGCCGGAGGCATGGCCCATGATCCGCTCGCGCGCTTCCGGGGTCGCCGCGGCGCGGTCGAGCAGCGGCTTCAGGACATCGGGCTCGGGCGCGCGGTATAGCGATTTCATGGACTTACGCGCGTCGGCGGTAACGGCAGAGGTCATAAGGTCTTATGTCCAGTCGGGCGGCCCGGCGCGGTTGGATCGCGCCGTGAGCCGCATGGCGATGCTGTGATGGACCAGCGCTTAGCGGGAAATATGGGGAATGGGTATCGTTTGATACGATATATGGCGCTGTTCGCGTTTGCCATCGGAATTGAAATTTTGACGCTATTGCCGTATATGAATCGCAGGCGAGGACATCCGCCTTTCTGTAGAGCCCCGGTCGCGGCTACGACCGGGGCTCAAATCCTTTGGGGCTCGGGCGGCTACCCGAGCCCCGCCGGGCACCTTACCTGTTGCGAACGTCGATAATCTTCACGACCAAAGTCGCGAAGGCGATGACAACGCCCAGGATCAGGCACAGATCGGCTACGGACATCCGTGGTCCTTTCTGTGAGTGACGGCAGAATTGCCGTCGAGCGATCCCTAACCCGGATCGCCGTACAAGATCATGCCAAATCGACGTTCGATTACGCAGGATCTTGTTCGCAACCATCCCCGCCCCCGCGTCGTTCTCCCGTCAAACCCCGTGAACAGGAGAGCCATGATGGCCGACGCCACCCCGCAGGAAATCGCCGCCAAGTTCCTCGACAAGCTGAAGGACAGCCCCTTCGTCATGATCGGTCTGGAGGATGGCCAGCATTCCGAACCGATGACCGCACAGATTGACGACGATCAGCCCAACACGCTGTTCTTCTTCGCGGGCCGCGACAACCGTATCGCGGGCGGCGGGCAGGCGATGGCGCAGTTCGTCGGCAAGGGCCATGACTTCTTCGCCTGCCTGTCGGGCCATGTCTCGACCGACAATGACCGGCAACAGATCGACAAGCTGTGGAATAACCATGTCGAGGCCTGGTTCCCGGAAGGAAAGTCGGACCCGAACCTGACGCTGCTGCGCTTCGACATCAACTCGGCCGAGCTATGGGAAACCGATATCTCGCTGTCGGGCCGGGTGAAGATGCTGTTCGGCGGCACCATCCGTTCGGACGAATCGTCCAGCCATGCGGTGGTCGGCTCGGTCGCATAATTCGCGATCACCGGAATGCGAAACGCCCGGAGGCCAAGCGGCTTCCGGGCGTTTTCCATGCCTATATGTCCGCCCCCGTCAGGATGAGCGGACAAGGATCGAGACGCTACAGACCCTCACCCATTGGCCTTGATCCATTCCTCGACCACCGGCGCGATGCGGTTGCGCCATTTCGAGCCGTTGAAGATGCCGTAATGACCGACCTTCTCGGCCATGTAATAGCGCTTCTTGTCGTCCGACAGATTGGTCGCCAGCGTCAGCGCCGCGCGGGTTTGGCCGACGCCCGAAATATCGTCGCGCTCGCCCTCGATCGCCAGGATGCCGATATCGGTGATCGCGCCGGGATCGACGCGCTTGCCATGATGGAGCATCTCGCCCTTGGGCAGCGCATGGCGCTGGAACACCAGTTCGACCGTCTGGAGATAGAACTCCGCCGTCATGTCGCACACCGCGCGATATTCATCATAGAAGCGCTTGGTCGAGTCGGCGCTTTCGCCGTCGCCCTGGACCAGATGCTTGAACATCTCCCAGTGCGAAATCATGTGGTTGCCCAGATTCATCGACATGAACCCGGCAAGTTGCAGAAAGCCCGGATAGACCCGCCGCCCGGCACCCGGATAGGTCATCGGCACGGTGGCAATGGCGTTCTGCTCGAACCAGGCATGCGGCCGCTCGGTCGCCAGCAGGTTGACCGCCGTCGGCGCCTCGCGCGTATCGACCGGCCCGCCCATCAGGGTCAGGGTGCGCGGGGTGCAAGGATGCTTGTCCGCGCTCATCACGCAAGCGGCGACATAGCAGGGCACCGAGGGCTGACACACCGCCAGCATATGCGCGCCCGGCCCGATCTCGGTCAGGAAGTCGATGATGTAATCGACATAATCGTCGAAATCGAACCGCCCGTCGGATAGCGGCACCAGCTTCGCATCGCGCCAATCGGTGATGTACACCTCACAGCTCGGCAGCATCCGCTCGACCGTGCCGCGCAGCAGCGTGGCATAGTGGCCCGACATGGGGGCGACGATCAGCAGCTTGGGGCTGTCCTCCACCCCCTCGCGGCGGAAACGCTTTAGCTGGCCGAAGGGCTTGCGCAGCACGATCTCTTCGTGAACCACCACGTCGCGGCCGTCGATCTGAGTCTTGGTCAGGCCGAAGGCGGGCTTGCCGCGCGGCGCGGCGGCATGGGCAAAGACCTCCAGCGCCGATCCCATGATCGTGCCGCCGCCCAGATAGGCGAAGGGATTGGCCGGGTTCTGAAGCAACCCCGCGCCGAAATTGGCCAGCGCGCTCGCGCCCGCCAGCATCGAGCGCTGCATTTCATAGGCGTCGTACAACATTGTCGATTCCCCTGCGCTCCGCCGGACGGAGCCGTGATTGCCACATATCTAGCATGAAACGGTTTGCGCATGATGACCAGAATATGGCCGATCGGTCATAGTGCAGGTCCGTGCGGGATCGTCATGCGGGCCATAGACAAGCGAAACGCACCAATACGCCCAAACGATGCGTCGCGACCCCGCACCGCCGTTGAGCCGATGTGCTTGCGCTGCTAGGCCCCGTCGGATCATGGCCAGACATGCCGCCCCCCCGCGATCCGCCGCCGCTCCGGTTCCTGCCAGCAAGCGCCTGAGCAATCTGAAGATGGTGTGGCGCTACACGCTGCGTTACCCGGCGCAACTGGTCGCCGCCGCCGTGTCGCTGCTGGTGGCGGCCAGCGCGACCCTGTTCATCCCGCGCACCTTCCAGAAGGTGATCGACCACGGCTTCGGCAGCCTGGCGAAGGGGGACGATATCGCGCCCTATTTCCAGGGGCTGTTGGCGGTGGTGCTGGTGCTGGCGGTGGCGACCGCCTTCCGCTTCTATTTCGTGTCCTGGCTGGGCGAGCGGACGGTCGCCGATATCCGAGTCGCGGTGCAGGCCAATCTGCTGCGCCTGGCCCCGCGCTATTTCGAAGAGAACCGCCCCTCTGAAATCGCCAGCCGACTGACCGCCGACACCGCGATCATCGAGCAGGTGGTCGGTTCGACCGTGTCGATCGCGCTGCGCAACGTCGTGATCGGGATTGGCGGGACCATCTATCTCTTCGCGCTATCGCCCAAGCTGACCCTGTCGCTGCTCGTCTGCATCCCGGTGATCGTCCTGCCCATCGTGTTGCTGGGCAAGAAGGTGCGCGGCTATTCGCGTGACAGCCAGGACCGGCTGGCCGATATCGGCGCGATGGCGGTCGAGACGCTGGGCGCGATGAAGGTCGTCCAGGCATTCGGCCAGGAACGCCGCGAGGCCGAACGGTTCGAGCTGGCGGTCAGCCATGGCTTCGCCACGTCGCGCAAACGCTTCCTGCTCCGCGCTCTGATGACCGCGATGGTGATCGGGCTGTTCTTCGGCGGACTGACCCTGCTCTTGTGGGAAGCGGTGGCGGACGTGGCCAGCGGACGGCTGTCGGGCGGATCGCTGACCGCATTCGTCGTGACGGGGATGCTGGTCGCCGGCTCCTTCCAGGCGCTCACCGAGGTATGGGGCGACATATTGCGCGCCTCGGGCGCGGCGCAGCGACTGGCCGAGCTGCTCGCCGAACAGCCCGAGATCGCGCCGCCGCCCGCCCCCGCCGTTCTGCCGGTCGTGCCGATGGGGGCGTTGCGGTTCGAGGATGTGGTGTTCCACTATCCCACCCGGCCCGAGGTCGCGGCGCTGAACGGCTTCTCGCTCGACATCCGGCCGGGTGAGACGGTCGCGGTGGTCGGCCCGTCCGGCGCGGGCAAGTCGACGCTGTTCCAGCTGGCCGAACGCTTCTACGACCCGCAAGAGGGCGCCATCTCGCTCGACGGCGTCAGTCTGCGCGACGCCGATCCGGCGGCGATCCGTGCGCGCATCGCGATGGTGCCGCAGGAGACGGTGATCTTCGGCGCCTCTGCCCGCGACAACCTCCGTTATGGGCGTTGGGACGCGAGCGACGACGAACTCTGGGCCGCGGCCGAAGCCGCCAATGCCGCCGACTTTCTGCGGGCGTTGCCGCAGGGGCTCGATACCTTCCTGGGCGAGGGCGGCGCGCGGCTGTCGGGTGGGCAGCGCCAGCGGGTCACCATCGCCCGCGCGCTGCTGCGCGATGCGCCGATCCTGCTGCTGGACGAAGCAACCAGCGCGCTGGATGCCGAGAGCGAGCAACTGGTCCAACAGGCGCTGGAACGGCTGATGGCGAACCGCACGACGCTGGTCATCGCGCACCGGCTGGCGACCGTACGCGCCGCCGAGCGGATCGTGGTGATGGACGGCGGACGGATCGTCGAGCAGGGCCGCCATGCGGACCTGATCGCGGGCGGCGGGCTCTATGCCCGGCTGGCGAGCCTCCAATTTCACGATTGATGGGGCCGGTTTAATACCACTTTGGCCTGGCGGGAATAGCGCACCGTCAAGGCCGCTCGCCCCATACAAATCATAGTGGAAATGGATACTTAGCGCAAAACCGGAAAGCGGCTTGCAGGCGCGCCACCGCTCCCCTAGGCTCCGACAATACCATTTCAATACCGGAGACAGAGGATGACGCGGGCGGCAAACAGGTGGAATAGCGGCGTCCTGACGGCCATCGCGCTGGCGAGCCTCACCCCGGCCGCGCACGCCAGCCCCGCCACCCTGCCCGCCATCTTCCCCGCCCCCGTGTCGATGACGCTGGGCGACGGTGCGATCACCCTGGGCCGCTCGGTCGCATTGATCGTCGCGCCGGGCACCGAGGCCGAGACGGTCGCGCTGGTCCGCACCCTCCTAACCCAAGCGGGCGTGACCGAGATCACCACCGCCAAGCGCCTGCCGTCGACGCCCGGCGAGACGGTGATCGTGATCGGCCCGGACAGCGCCGCCCTGGTCCGTGACGCCCTGAATCGCAGCAACGTCAGCGCCGACGACCAGAGCGAGGGCTATAGCTTGGCCGTCCGCGCCTCGGGCAATGGTGGGCTCATCACCCTGGCCGGCCATGACGCCGACGGGCTGTTCCATGCCGTGCAGACGCTGCGCCAGTTGCTCGCGCGGCCAAGCATTCCCGCGCTGACCATCCGCGACCATCCCGCCATGCCGATCCGCGGCACGATCGAAGGGTTCTACGGCAAGCCCTGGTCGATGACCGACCGGACCAAGCATCTCGATTTCCTGGGCGAGATGAAGGCCAACACCTATGTCTACAGCCCCAAGGACGATCCCTTCGCGCGCGACAAGTGGCGGGAGCCCTATCCGGCCGCGACGCTGGCGGGGCTGGGCACGCTGGCCGCGCGGGCCAAGGCCAATCATGTGAACTTCGTTTATGCGATCTCGCCGGGACCGAGCATCTGCTTCTCCGACCCGGCGGACGAACAGGCGCTGCTGCGCAAATTCGCAGCGCTGCGCGGGATCGGCGTGCACAGCTTCTATGTTGCGCTGGACGACATCGAATATCAGAAATGGAATTGCGACGCAGACAAGGCGGCGTTCGGCCCCTCCGGCGCACAGGCCGCCGGTGTCGCCCAGTCGAAACTGCTGAACGCCGTGCAGGCCGACCTGTTGAAACAGGACCCTGCCTCGCGCCCGCTCATCATGGTGCCGACCGAATATTATGACGCCAAGGAAAGCCCGTATAAGGCGGCGCTGCGGGCGAACCTGAACCCGCGCATCGTCGTCCAGTGGACCGGCACCGATGTCGTGCCGCCCGCCATCTCCGTCCCCGATGCCAAGGCCGCAACCAAGGCGTTCGGTCGCAAGACGCTGCTCTGGGACAATTATCCGGTCAACGACTATGCCAGTTCGGCCGGGCGTCTGCTGCTCGCCCCCTATGCCAAGCGCGAGGCCGGGCTCTCCTCCGAGCTGACCGGTATCCTGTCCAACCCGATGAACCAGGAAGCGCCCAGCCGCGTCGCGGTGACGGGCGTGCTGGCGTTCGGGTGGAACGACAAGGGTTATGACGCCGATCGGACCTGGCATTATGCCGCACGCGATCTGGCCGGGGGCGACGCGCGGGCGACCGCCGCGCTGCTGGAACTGTTCGATGTCGAGCATCTCGCCCCCACCTTCGGCAGCCAGCCCTGGCAGGAACAGGCGCCCTGGTTGAAGGCGCTGCTCGACCATGTCCGCGAGGCGCTGGCGAATGGCGACGAGCGCGAACGCCGGGCGGCGCTGGCCGCGTTGCATGCCAAGGCCGATGCGCTGGCCGATGCGCCCGACACGATCCGGGCGGGGGTGGTCGATCCGGCTTTTGCCGAACAGGCCGCACCGTGGCTGGAGGCGATGCAGCTCTGGGGCCGCGCGTTGCAACAGACTGCCGCCGGACTGGACGCCGCCGATCGGGGCAATGCGGCAGCGCCCCGCTATTTCGCCGATGCCAGGCGGATCGCTGGCCAGGCCGCTGCGGTTCAGACGATTCCCGGCGCAACCCGTTTCGGCGGGCCGGTCAAGATCGCGGACGGCGTACTCGACCGCTTCATCGCCGACGCACCCGGTCTGATCGCGGTTACGGCGAAACCGTAACCGTCCGGCTGGCGCGGCGGCCGTCTGGGGTGCGGGTGCGAAGCGCGACCGCCCCCGTCACCGCCACCGGCCCGGCATAGCGCCGCCACGCGGTGCCGCCGGTGCGGTACTCGATCGGGGTGCCGGGAAACTCGGTGTTAGCCTCCAACATGCCGTCCGCGATCCGGGCACCCGGCGGGGCGAGGCGATAGGTCACCCCCGCCCGGTCGAGCAGCCGCATCTGCACGCCCATCCGCCCAGCGAAATCCTGCCACCCAGCGAGCAGCTTGGTCCGGTCCACGCGGGGATCATTGGGTTCATAGCCGGTGCCTGCGACATAGGCGGGCTCCCAATCCGGCTTGCTCCACGCCCGCTCGGCCAGCGCCAGCAGGCGTGGGAACAGCATGTAATCGACCTGCGTGTCCCGGCGCACCGTCTCGCTCCACAATTGCGCCTGGATACCGGCAATGGCGCGGCCCGGCTGGAGCGGCACGCTGTCCGCAATCGCCTTGGGCTGGGCGAGGATGTTGGGGATCAGCGCGGCATTGGCCGCCAGATTGCCGGGCATGAAGCCGAACACCTGGAAACTGTCCACCCCGCGCGAGGCCCAGTCATAGCCGGTCTCGTTGGGATCGGCGGCATAGGGCATGTCGAAATAGCCCAGATCGGGGATCGACAGCACCGTCTTCCACCCGCGATTGGCCTGGCCATGCGCCTCGGCCACGCCGCCCGCGTGCAGGTTGCTCCAGATATTGGTCTGGACGTGCGCGGGCATCTTCGCCGGGTCGGTATGGCCCAGCCCGTCGCTCCACCCCGCGACCGCGATGCCGCGCTTGGCGAGATCGGCGGAAATCCGCTCGATAAAGTACGCGCCGAGTTGCTTGGGCTGCATGCCCGTTTTCGCCATCATCACCTTGCAGGCTGGCGACTGGACCCAGGCACCCGCCGTCTCGTCCGCGCCGATATGATAGGTGGTCAGCGGCACCCCCGCCGCCTTGTGCAGGGCGGCGATGTCGTCGATCACCGTGTCGATGAAGCGATAGGTGCTGTCGATACAGACGTTCAGCGTGTTGTCGTTATAATGCTGGACGCTGGAATAGCGGGTGGTGTCACCCGGCTCGACCAGCCGAAACCGCTCGGCGGCCGCCTTGTCGCCCTTGGCCATCAGCCGCTGATAGCGCACCTCCATCGACCGGATCGCCGCGCGCGAATGGCCGGGCATATCGAAGGAAGGGATGACGTTGATCTGCCGTGCCTTGGCGGCGCGCAGTATGTCGGTATAGTCCGCCGCCGTCAGATAGCCGTTGGTCGGCGCATCCCGTGCCGGGTCCGCGCCCAGTTGCGGCGACAGGCACGTCTTCTCGGTTAGATCCTCGCAGCGATAAGCGCCGATCCCGGTCAGTTCGGGCAGGCTGGCGATCTGCAACCGCCAGCCCTCGTCGTCACCCAGATGCAGGTGCAGCGTGTTGAGCTTGTAGGCCGCCATCTGCTCGATCAGCTTCAGGATCTCGGCCTTGCTGTGGAAGTTGCGCGCCAGATCGATGTGCAGCCCGCGAAAGCCATAGCGCGGCGCGTCCTCCACGGTCAGCGGGCGCAGGCGCGTCCCCTCGGCCGCCATCTGCTGCGCCAGCGACCGCAGGCCATAGGAGGCCCCCGCCGCATCCGCCGCCGCGACGATCACGCGCCCCTCGCCGATGGTCAGGCGATAGCCCTCGAGCGGCAGTCCGCTGTCCTTGCGAATGGTCAGCGGCACGGTGCCCATCGGCAACCCGGCCAGCGCAGGCGCAAGGGCGGCACGGGGGAAGCCCTCGATCGTCACGCGCAGCCCCCTGGACAGATCGACCGGCGCCCCCGTTGGCCGCATGGCCTTCATCGGCTTGGGCAGGATCGCGACATCGACCGGCGTCGCCGCGCCGCGTTCGGCATAAAGCGCAAAGGCCCGTTCGGGCGTACGCCAGACCGTCTGATCGTCGGGCGCGCTGCGGGCAAGCGCGGCCTCGTCCGTCATCGGCGCAACGAAGGGCAAGGTCTCCAATCCCGTCTCGGCATCGGTCCCCGTCCGGGTCGCCGCGATCACCCGCGGGGCCAAACCCGCCACCGCCAGCGTCGCATTGGGCATCATATGGTTGCGCGAGAAGAATGCGCCCAGGCCGGTCAGCTTCACATGATAGGTCCGGCCCGGCTTCAACTGCTGGCCCGGCTTCAGCGTCAGGACATTCAGGTCGCCGTTGATCGTGCGATTGTCGAACATGTCGCTGTCGATCTTCAGCACCGGATTGACCAGGCTGTAGCGGATTTCGACCGGCAGGCTGGGCGCGCCTTCGGGTACGGCGATGGCGATATCCGCCTCGAAACAACGCGGCGTGCCGGTCGGGCAGGTCGCGGGGCGGTTGGTAAGGATTGTGTAGCGATAGCCCAAAATCGCCGCCAGCCGATCGAGATCCGCCTGCGAAGTCGGTGCCGCCGCCAGGATCGCGGCCGAGGCCCATAAAGTCATCATGTTTGCCCGTCCCGCTACGCCGTACTGGTATTACATTGGATCATGTCGATATTAATCCTCCCCTGCAAGGGGAGGGGGTGTTCGAACTTTGGTCTGCCCCCGGCAGACCAAGATTGTGCCGGGGGCACAATCTCGCTCGAACACGAAGCTGGTGGAGGGGTGTAACCGGTCACGAGGGCGGACGACCTCTCAAACCGGGATACCCCTCCGTCTGGCCTTCGGCCAGCCACCTCCCCTTGCAGGGGAGGAATGGAATGCTGGGGGTGACGCCGCCCGCCCTACCCCCTATCTCTCCCCCATGAAAAAACCCCAGCCGGGTCTGCCGACCCGTGAGCAAATCCTCGCCTTCATCGAACAGTCGGACCAGCCCGCTGGCAAGCGCGAGATCGCGCGGGCCTTTGGCCTGTCCGCGCAGGAGAAGATCGGGCTGAAGGCGCTGCTCAAGGACATGGCCGACGAAGGGCTGATCGACAGCGCGCCGGGCCGCGCCTTTCACAAGATGGGCGGGCTGCCCAAGGTGACGGTGCTGCGCGTCGTCGATGTCGATGACGGCGGCAATGTCTGGGGCCAGCCGGAGCGCTGGGAGGCGGACGGCATCCCCATCCCCCGCCTGCGCATCCGCGAGCGCAAGCGCGGGAGCCTGGGCATCGGCCAGCGCGTGCTGGCGCGGACCGAGGAAGCGGGCGGCGGCTGGATCGCGCATGTCATGAAGACGATCGCCCCCGCCTCCGAACAGGTGCTGGGCGTGCTGCGTGAAGAAGCCGGACGTTTCTGGCTGACATCCGTCGACAAGAAGGACCGGCGCGAGATGATGGTGTCCGACACCGGCGGCGCCGAGGCGGGCGAGCTGGTGCTGGCCGAAAAGGCGGGCCGCCCGCCGCGCATCACCGCCAAGGTGGTCGAACGGCTGGGCGATCCCTTCGCCCCGCGCAGCTTCTCGCTGATCGCGATCCACAAGTTCGAGATTCCCGACCGTTTCCAGCCCGAGACGCTGGAGGAAGCCGAGCGGGTCGCGCGCCAGCCCTTGGGCGACGACCGCGAAGACCTGCGCGACCTGCCGATCGTCGCGATCGATCCCGTCGACGCCCGCGACCATGACGATGCCGTCTGGGCCGCGCCCGACGACGATCCCGCCAACCCGGAGGGCTGGCGCGCCATCGTCGCCATTGCAGACGTCAGCTTCTATGTCCGCCCCGGCTCGGCGATCGACAAGGATGCGCGGCGGCGCGGCAATTCGGTCTATTTCCCCGACCGGGTGGTGCCGATGCTTCCCGAAATCCTGTCGGCCGATGTCTGTTCGCTGAAAGAGGGTGAGGACCGCGCCGCGCTCGCCTGCCATCTGCAAGTGACGAAGGACGGCAAGCTCAAGAGCTTCCGCTTCACCCGCGCGGTCGTGCGGCTGGCGGCCAATATTGCCTATGAAGACGCACAGGCCGCGATCGACGGCGAACTGGCGCATCCGCTGACCGAGACGGCGCTTCGGCCGCTCTGGGATTGCTGGGCCGCGCTCGCCAAGGCGCGCGACGACCGCGAGCCGCTCGACCTCGATCTGCCCGAACGGCGAGTGGTGCTCGACCAGAATGGCCGCATATTGTCGGTCGCACCCCGCGCGCGGCTGGATGCGCACCGGCTGATCGAGGATTACATGATCGCCGCCAATGTCGCCGCCGCCAAGGCGCTGGAGGCGAAGAAGGCCCCGGTCATGTACCGCGTCCATGAGGTGCCCAGCCGCACCAAGCTGGTCGCGCTGAAGGAGTATCTCGAAACCTTCGACATCCCGTTTGCGATGGGACAGGTGATCCGCCCGGCCACCTTCAACCGGATCATCGACAAGATCGGTGATGCGGATTTCAAACCCCAGGTGATGGAGCAGATCCTGCGCTCGCAGACCCAAGCCTATTATGCGCCGGTCAATCAGGGGCATTTCGGCCTGTCGCTGGGCTCCTATGCTCATTTCACCTCGCCGATCCGGCGCTATGCCGATCTGGTCGTCCACCGCGCGCTGGTGGGCGCGTACAAGCTGGGCGACGGTGGCCTGCTGCCCGAGGGCGACGAGATGGAGCGGCTGGGCACCTCGATCAGCCAATATGAGCGCCGCGCGATGGAGGCGGAGCGCGAGACGATCGACCGCTATGTCGCGGCCTATCTGTCCGAGCATGTCGGTCAGGTAGTCGAGACGCGGATTACCGGCGTCACCAATTTCGGGTTCTTCGCGACCGTCGACGGGGTGGGCGGCGACGGGCTGATGCCGATCCGTGATCTGGGCGGGGATTACTTCCACTATGACGAGGGCTCGCAGCAGCTGCTCGGCGAGAAGAGCCGCGAAATCTACAAGCTGGGCCAGCGCCTGAGCTTGCGTTTGGCCGAGGCGAACCCGGTGTCGGGCGCGCTGCGCTTCGAGCTGCCCGACGGCAAGGGCGCCAAGCCCGAGCCGCGCCGGGTGCTGAAACGACGGGGCCGCCCCGCCAACATCCGCCACAACGGCAAGCGGCGCTGACGCATTCCTCCCCTGGAAGGGGAGGTGGCAGGGCGCAGCCCTGACGGAGGGGTGTCCCGCTCTCGATAGGGCGACACCCCTCCGACGCGCTATGCGCGCCACCTCCCCTTCCAGGGGAGGAATTGGGGGATCGCTCCCCTGCCCCATGCGTACCTCCCCCCAAGGAGACACACGCATGGGCAATATGGTGGACGGCGTCTGGCACGCCGATGGGCTGTTCAATTCCGACGAGAAGGGCAGCTTCCAGCGCCCCGACTCGGGTTTTCGCGACTGGGTGACGGCGGACGGCGGCCCAGGCCCTGACGGCCAGACCGGCCACCGCGCCGAACCGGGGCGCTATCACCTCTATGTCTCCTATGCCTGCCCCTGGGCGCATCGCACGATGATCGTCCGGGCCTTGAAGGGGCTCGAATCGATGATCGACCTGTCGGTGGTCGATCCGCTGATGCGCGACGATGGCTGGACCTTCGCCACCGAGCGTGGCGGAACCGGTGACAGGCTCCATGGCTCGGACTTCCTGTGGCAACTCTATGCCCGCGCGCGTGACGGTTACACCGGCAAGGTCACGGTCCCGGTCCTGTGGGACACGGTGCGCGACACGATCGTCAGCAACGAGTCCGCCGAAATCATCCGCATGCTCGGCACCGCATTCGACGGACTGGGGGCGCTCGATGGGGATTATTACCCTGCCGAACGTCGCGACGCGATCGATGCGGTCAACGCCACCGTCTATGACCGGGTCAATAACGGCGTCTATAAATGCGGCTTCGCCAAAAATCAGGACGCCTATGACGAAGCGGTCGCACCGCTATTCGCCGAGTTGGATCGGCTGGAGGCGCGGCTGACGGGCCGCGAATGGCTGGTCGGCGACCGGATGACCGAAGCGGATATCCGGCTGTTCACCACGCTCGTTCGCTTCGATGCGGTCTATCACGGGCATTTCAAATGCAATGTCCGCCGGGTGCAGGATTATCCGGCGTTGGAAGGCCTGCTGGAGCGGATGCTGGCTATCCCGGCGATCGCGGATACGGTGCATCTCGATCACATCAAGACGCATTATTACGCCAGCCATCTGGAGCTGAACCCAACCGGGATCGTCCCCGCCGGGCCGGACCTGCCCTGGGCGGGGTTGGTGCGGGGATAAGCCCACTTCTTAAGCCCCTCCCGCAGGCGAGTTTCAGGTCGGTCATGCCCCCGGCGTGACCTAAACGATGCGGGGCATCGTTTACCTGAAACTGGGTTTGGGGAGGGCATGGGTCTCACCGAGACCGTCGCTCGCGGCCTGCCCTCCCCCCAGCCCCCTCCCGCCTGCGGGAGGGGGAGTTTTTTAGTACGCCCGGCCAATCAGAACCCGCTCCACCGCCGCGCGGCCGGTGAAGATGCAGGGACCGTCGTCGCAACCCGTCTGGCCCATCGGGGCGTTGCGGATGGTCAACTTCAGGGCCTTCAGCTTCTCGACCACCTGCTCCAGTTCGTCGCCGGTCGGCTTGGCCCAGCGAACATCGACCCAGCCGGGGTTCTTCTGCCCTTCGGCAAAATGCGCCTCGACGGCCGCCCAGTCGTCCACGGGGACGATCTGCGCCTTCAGCCGCTCGGCCGACTGGCGATGGAGTTCGCCCTGGATGTCGGCCAGCAGGTCGGCGACGCCCGACACGAAATCGCCGCGCGGCTGCACGACCGAGTCGAGCTTGCCGTCCTCGCGGTACAGCCGGTCGCGGCGGATGACCGAGACATTGCCGCCCGCCATGTCGCGGCCGCCGACCTCGATGATGACCGGCGCGCCCTTCTTGACCCAGCCCCAACGCTTGTTGGCGGCCTTTTGCGCGCGGGCATCGACCATCGCGCGGATCGGCTCACCCAGCGCCGTGCCGCCGACCAGTTCCTTTTGCAGGTCGCGGCAATAGGCAAGCAGTGCCTCGTCCTCGGGCTGGTCGCGCAGCATCGGCACGATGACGACCTGCCACGGCGCGACCTTGGGCGGCACGCGCATGCCGTCATCGTCGCCGTGGACCATGATCATGCCGCCGATCATGCGGGTCGACACGCCCCAGCTGGTCGTCTGGGCGAAGTCCAGCCCGCCCTCGGCATTCTGGAAGCGGATATTCTGCGCCTTGGCAAAATTGTCGCCCAGGAAATGGCTGGTCCCGGCCTGAAGTGCCTTGCCATCCTGCATCATCGCTTCGATCGAATAGGTTTCGACCGCGCCGGGGAAACGCTCATTCTCCGGCTTCTCGCCCGCGATGACATGCATGGCGAGGCAATTCTCGGCGAAACTGCGGTAAACCTCCAGCATCTGGATCGTCTCGGCGCGCGCCTCGTCGACCGTGGCGTGGGCGGTATGTCCCTCCTGCCACAGGAATTCGGCGGTGCGCAGGAACATGCGGGTGCGCATTTCCCAGCGGACGACATTGGCCCACTGGTTGATCAGCACCGGCAGGTCGCGCCACGACTGGACCCAGCGGGCAAAGGCGGTGCCGATCACCGTCTCCGAGGTCGGGCGTACGACCAAAGGCTCTTCCAGCTTCGCCTCGGGATCGGGGACCAGTCCGCCCTTGCCGTCGGCGATCAGCCGGTGATGGGTGACGACCGCCATTTCCTTGGCGAAGCCGTCGACATGCTCGGCCTCCTTCTCGAAATAGCTGAGCGGGATGAAGAGCGGGAAATAGCAATTCTCATGCCCCGTCGCCTTGATGCGATCGTCGAGCAGCCGCTGGATACGCTCCCAGATGCCATAGCCCCAGGGGCGGATGACCATGCAGCCACGGACGCCCGATTCCTCGGCCAGATCGCCCTCGGCGATGACGGACTGATACCAGGCGGAGAAATCCGCGTCGCGGGTGACGGACAGAGCGTGCTTCATGCCCGCCCGATAGCGGCAAAGACCCATGCTCGCCAAGGGGCTGGCCGCGTTCGGGGTTTTCTCGTGCCCGCCCAAGGGTTAGGGGCAGGTGCATGACCGGCGACCGCGTGCTCAAGGGCATCGGCCTGCGCCTGATCGCCATCTTCTTCCTGTCGACCATGTCGGCGCTCATCAAGCTGGCCGAATCGCGCGGGGCGACCCTGTTCGAAACCATGTTCTGGCGACAATTCTGCGCGCTGCCGGTGGTGCTGGGCTTCGTGATGGCGGGGCCGGGCCTGGGGTCGCTGCGGACCACACGGTTCAAGGGGCATCTGGCGCGATCGATGGTCGGGCTGGTCGGCATGGTCTTCACCTTCGGTGCGGTGTTGTTGCTGCCGCTCGCCGAGGCGACGACGTTCCAGTTCACCGTGCCGATCTTTGCCACGCTGTTGGGTGCACTGGTGCTGGGCGAGCGGACAGGCATCCAGCGGTGGAGCGCGGTGCTGGTCGGCTTTGCGGGCGTGCTGATCGTGGTGCGGCCGGGGGCGAACGACATGTCGCTGTTCGGGGCGGGTGTCGGGTTGCTCGCGGCGATGTTCGTCGCGATCGTCGCCATCCTGCTGCGGCAGTTGCGCGACGAGCCTTCGGGGACGACGGTCTTCTATTTCTCGACGCTCACCCTGCCCTTCATCGCCATTCCCTATAGCTTCAACATCCAGGGCCATGACGCGCTGACCTGGGCGATCCTGATCTCGATCGGGCTGGTCGGCGGCGTGGGGCAGATCGCGCTGACCGGCGCGTCGCGGCTGGCGCCGGTGGCGGCCGTGGTGCCGATGGACTATTCGGGGCTGATCTGGGCGACCGTCTATGGCTGGCTGATCTTCGGGGTGCTGCCCGCGACCAGCACCTGGATGGGCGCGCCGATCATCATCGCCAGCGGGCTGTTCATCGTGTGGCGCGAGCAGCGCTTGGGCAAGCAGCAGACGATGACGACCGCGCCGGACGATTAACGCACGTCCCAGCGCGTCGGTGCATTTTCCTGCCACCCCACCCGGTGGAGCAGCGGCGTGTCGTCGTCCCATTCGGCATGACCCAGACACAGATACGCCGTGAAGGCCCAGTCCTCCGGCACCGCGAAGATGCGCTCCATCTCCGCGGGGTCGAGGATCGACACCATGCCCATGCCCAGATTGGCCGCTCGCGCCGCCAGCCACAGCGTATGGATGGCCATGGCGGTCGACTGGCGCAACGTTTCCGGCATGGTGCGGCGGCCGAGGCCATGGCCCTCCGCCGGATCGATATGGGTGAAGACCGCCAGTTGCACCGGCGCGGCGTCGAGCCCGGCCAGCTTCAGCGCGCGATAGGCCGCAGCCTGGTCATCGGCATAGTCGGCCGCCGCCTCCATATCACAGCGTTCGAAATCGGCGCGCACGGCGGCGCGCAACGCAGGGTCCGCAACCCGGATCACCCGCCAGGGCCGTGCATTACCGACCGACGGCGCTAGCGCCATCACCTCGGCCAGCCGCGCCAGCACCGCCTCGTCGACCGGGTCGGTCCGGAAGTGCCGGACATCCCGGCGCCAGCGCAGGATCGTCTCCAACGTCGCCGCCTGGGCTTCGTCGAAGTGCATATGGGTCGTGTCGCGGGTCGGAACATCCCGCTCCGCTTGTGCGTCCGTCACACGGGCTTCAATCGATTTATCTGTCATGAAAGGAAACCAAGCGCCTGTGAGCGAACGGAAATTGATGCTGCTCGGCTGGATCGCCACCGCAACGGCCGTGGCCATGTACCTGTCTTATATCGACCAGATACAGCTGAATCTGGCGGGCCATAAGGGCTCGACCGTCCAGCCGCTCGCGACGATGGTGAATTGTTCGCTCTGGGTCGCTTATGGTTTCATGCGCGAAAAGCGCGATTGGCCGATCGTATTCGCCAATGCGCCGGGGGTGATCCTGGGCGGGATCTGTTTGTTTACCGCGCTTTGACGTCATTGCGAGCGTCGCGAAGCAATCCAGGGCGTCTTGCCCGTGGCTCTGGATTGCTTCGCTACGCTCGCAATGACGGACGGTGGCAGTCCCCCCGCGCCATCCATTCGGGAATAGCGCGGGGGTTGGCCGATCAGGCCGCCTTGTCCTTCCACACCAGCACGGGCTTGCGCGCGGCCAGCGTCTCGTCGAGGCGCGCGCGCGGCGCGAAGTGCGGCGCGGTCTTGAGCGACGGGTCACCGGCCTTGGCGCGCTCCGCCACCGAACGCAGCGCGCCGATGAACTGGTCGAGGGCGGCCTTGGACTCGGTCTCGGTCGGCTCGACCAGCATCGCACCGTGGACGACCAGCGGGAAATACATGGTCATCGGGTGGAAACCCTCGTCGATCAGCGCCTTGGCAACGTCGATCGTCGAGAAGCCCTCGGCTAGATTGTCGTCCGAGAAGATGGCTTCGTGCATGCACGGGCCGCTCTTGGCGAAGGGCGCGTCGAGCGTGGTTTCCAGCGAACGCAGGACATAGTTGGCGTTGAGCACCGCATCCTCGGCGACCTGACGCAGGCCGTCCGCACCGTGGCTGAGGATATAGGTCAGCGCGCGGGTGAACATGCCCATCTGGCCATGGAAGGCGACCATGCGGCCGAAGCTGTCGGCATGATGGTCGTCGGCATTTTCCTCCTCGACCAGCCGGAAGCCCTCGCCCGTCTTCTCGACGAAGGGCAAAGGCGCGAACGGCGTCAGCGCCTCCGAGAACACCACCGGCCCCGAACCCGGCCCGCCGCCGCCATGCGGGGTCGAGAAGGTCTTGTGCAGGTTGATGTGCATCGCATCCACGCCCAGATCGCCCGGACGCACGCGCCCGACGATGGCGTTGAAGTTCGCGCCGTCGCAATAGACGTAACCGCCCGCCGCATGAACCGCGTCGGAAATGTCCTTCAGGTCGCGCTCGAACAGGCCGCAGGTGTTCGGGTTGGTGATCATCACGCCCGCCACGTCCGGCCCCAGCCGCGCCTTCAGCGCCGCCGTGTCGACACGGCCGTCCGCGGTCGCGGGAATGTCCTCGACCGAGAAGCCCGCGAACGCCGCCGTCGCCGGGTTGGTGCCGTGCGCCGATTCGGGGACCAGGATCACCTTGCGATGGCCCTCGCCACGCTTCTCCAGCGCCGCCTTGATCGCCAGGATGCCGCACAGCTCGCCATGCGCGCCCGCCTTGGGGCTCATCGCGACTGAGGTCATGCCGGTCAGCGTGACCAGCCAGTGCGCCAATTGGTGAATCACCTCCAGCGCGCCCTGCACCGTATCGACCGGCGCGAGCGGGTGAACGTCGCTGAACCCCGGCAGCCGCGCCATCTTCTCGTTCAGGCGCGGATTGTGCTTCATCGTGCACGAACCCAGCGGGAACAGGCCGAGGTCGATCGCGTAATTCTGGCGCGACAGACGGGTGTAATGGCGCACCGTCTCCGGCTCCGACAGGCCCGGCAGGCCGATCGGGGCCTTGCGGCTCAGGTCACCCAGCCGCGAACCCGCGACATCGCCTTCGGCGAAATCGACGCCGGTGGTTTCGGTATCACCGATCTCGAAGATCAGCGCCTCTTCCAGCATCAGCGCGCGGTTGCCGGTGAAGGTCGCGGGCACATCGCTGTCCTTGGCTTCGGGGCTCGTGGGCTTCCAGCCGCTCTGGTTGATCGTCATGCCAGCACCTCCTCAAGCGCTTGGGCAAGCGTTTCGATATCCTCCGCCGTCACCGTTTCGGTGACCGCCACCACCAGTCCGTTCTGAAGCGCATCCTCGCCCGGATAGAGCCGCCCGAGCGACACGCCCGCCAGCACGCCGCGATCGGCGAGCGTCCGCACGATCGGCCGCGCCTCACGACCCAGGTCCAGCGTGAACTCGTTGAAGAACACGTCATTGACCAGCTTCACGCCCGGCACCTTCGCCAGACGATCCGCCGCGCGGCAGGCGTTCGCGTGGTTGATCCCCGCCATGCGGCGCAGACCCGCCTCGCCCAGCAGCGTCATGTGGATCGAGAAGGCCAGCGCACACAGACCGGAGTTGGTGCAGATGTTGGACGTCGCCTTTTCGCGACGGATATGCTGCTCGCGGGTCGACAGCGTCAGCACGAAGCCGCGCTTGCCGTCCGCGTCCACCGTCTCGCCACAGAAGCGGCCCGGCATCTGACGGATATATTTGTCCTTGCAGCCCATCAGGCCGACATAGGGCCCGCCGAACTGAAGCCCGACGCCCAGCGACTGGCCTTCGCCGACGACGATGTCGGCGTCCATCTCGCCCGGCGAGCGGATCGCACCCAGCGCGACCGGCTCGGTCACGACGGCGATCAGCAGCGCCTTCTTGGCGTGGCAGGCCTCGGCCAGCGGGGTCAGGTCAGCGATACGGCCCAGAATGTCGGGGTACTGGACGACGACGCAGGACGTGTCGCCGTCGATCGCCGCGATCATCTGGTCGATATCGGTCTCGGCGGTCAGGACGGGCGCGGCCGTCTCCAGCGTGTCGCCGGTGTACTTCGCCATCGTCTTGGCGACCGAGACATAGTGCGGGTGCAGGCCCGACGACAGGATCGCCTTGGACTTCTTGGTGATGCGCCGCGCCATGCCGATCGCTTCCCAGCAGGCGGTCGAGCCGTCATACATGGAGGCGTTGGCGACATCGGTGCCGAGCAGACGCGCGACCTGCGTCTGGAACTCGAACAGCATCTGAAGCGTGCCCTGCGCGATTTCCGGCTGATAGGGCGTATAGGCGGTCAGGAACTCACCGCGCTGGATCAGATGATCGACCGATGCGGGGACATGATGGCGATAGGCGCCGCAGCCCAGGAAGAAGGGCACGTCGCCCGCCACGGTGTTCTTGCGGGCGAGCGCAGTCATATGCCGCTCGACCGCCAGTTCGGACGCGTGGTCGGGCAGCCCCTCGATGGGGCCGGACAGGCGGGCGGATTCGGGCACGTCGACGAACAGATCGTCGACCGATCCAGCACCGATGACCGAGAGCATCTCGGCCCGATCGGAAGAGGTAAGGGGCAGGTAGCGCATCGGAATCCTTCTCTCCCCTCCCCTTCAGGGGAGGGGCCGGGGGTGGGGCCATGCCACAAGCACCTCGCTTCGGGGATGCGCCCCACCCCAACCCCTCCCCTGAAGGGGAGGGGCTGAATGTGTTTTAGAGCTTGGCGACGAACGCGGCGTAGGCGGTTTCGTCCATCAGGCCGTCCAGCTCGGACGCATCCGACAGCGTGATCTTGAAGAACCAGCCCTCGCCCTCGGGGTCGCTGTTGACCAGCGCGGGCTCGTCGGCCAGCTGGGCATTGCCCTCGACCACGGTGCCCGACACCGGCGCATAGACGTCCGACGCGGCCTTGACCGACTCGACCACGGCGGCCTCGTCGCCCTTGGACAGCTCGCGGCCTTCCTCGGGGACGTCGACGAACACGATGTCGCCCAGCGCGCCCTGCGCATAGTCGGAGATGCCGACCGTGCCGACATCACCGTCGACGTCGATCCACTCATGATCTTCGGTGAAATAGCGGCTCATGGTCACTTGGCTCCTGAACGAACGTAACGATGGGGGACGAACGGCATCGCCGTGACGGTGGCGTCATGGGTCTTGCCGCGCTGAAGAAGTTTGACTGCCGTGCCGGGCGTCGCCAGCTCGGTCGGCACATAGGCCATGGCGATCGGCGCGCCCATCGAGGGGGCGAAGCCGCCGCTGGTGACGCGACCGATGACCGATCCGTCCTCGGCGACCACCGACGCGCCCTCGCGCACCGGCTGGCGGCCCGCGACGGTCAGGCCGACACGCTTGACGGCGGGGCCGTTCTCACGCTCGGCGATGATACGCTCGGCCCCCAGGAAGTCGGCCGCCTCGCGACGCTTCTTGGCCAGCGCGAAGCCTAGATCGGCCATCACCGGCGTCGTCTCAGGATCGAGGTCATGGCCATAGAGCGGCAGACCCGCCTCCAGACGCAGCGAGTCGCGCGCGCCCAGGCCGATCGGCTTCACCTCGGCCTGTTCGCAGAGCAGGTCAGCAAAGACCGCGGCATGGTCCGCCGGGATCGAGATTTCGTAGCCGTCCTCGCCGGTATAGCCCGAGCGGCTGATCCACAGCGGCACGTCGTTCCAGGTGAAGTCGGCGGCGGTCATGAACACCAGCGCCTCGACCCCCGGCACGATCCGCGAGAGGGCATCGACCGCCTTGGGGCCCTGGAGCGCCAGCAGCGCCTGCTCGTCGAGCAGGTTCAGCGTCGCATCGTCCGGGATGAAGTCGAGCAGATAGGCGATATCGTCATACTTCGTCGCGCCGTTGACGACCATGTACAGCTCTTCCGCGCCGTCCAGCGTGCGCTTGGTCACCATCAGGTCGTCAAGAATGCCGCCCTCTTCGTTGAGCAGCAGCGAGTAGCGATTCTTGCGATCGCCAAGACCCGTAATGTCGCCCGGCAGGACCTTTTCCAGCGCGGTGATGACCGGGGCCAGCCCGTTCTCGCCGGTGAAGACCACCTGACCCATATGGCTGACGTCGAACAGTCCGGCCGACTCGCGGGTCCAGAGATGCTCGGCCATGATGCCTTCATACTGTACCGGCATCTCGTATCCGGCGAACGGGACCATCCGGCCGCCGCGCGCACGATGCCATGCGTCCAGCGGCAGCGTCTGGATGATCTCCTGACCCTCGGGGGCGTCTTCTACGTTCAGGTCGGTTGCGTCGCTCACGGGGCCGGTCTCCGTCAAAAGGGTGTCGGCTAGGGACGCAAATGTCCTTACCCGATCCGATCCCCCTCTGTCACGGAACCTGAGAGCTTTCGCCGGAATTTCCGGCTTACCCCTTCGGTGGCACGACGGCGTGAGCCGAAGCGCGCTTTCCAGAGTGTCGATGGCGATCGCGCGGTCCCATTTGCCTGAGAGATTCCGGGGTGGTTGCTCCTTCGGCGGCCGGGTTTCGTCACCTGAAAGATGACCCCGGCGCTCTCCCGCGCGCGCCTATGTCGGACATGTCCGACATCGACGCCGCGCCCTCTGCCGGGCGGGTGGGTGCAAGTCAATCGGGAACGGCGGTCGTTGCAGGGAAAGATGTGGAAAGCTGGGGGCGACGCCCCTCCACCACCGCTTCGCGGCGGTCCCCCTCCCCATCTCCGATGGGGAGGATTTGAAGACCTATTCCTCCCCAAGCTCGCTTGGGGAGGGGGATCGCGCCCGCAAGGGCGTGGTGGAGGGGCCGCTTGGTCAGCGAGTCGCGTTGTACCGCAGCTGCGCGTCGGTCAGCTGGAACCCGACCAGCGCCTCGAAGCTGGCGCTCGCCACCGCCTGGCGCACATCGGGCTGGGTCAACGGATCGATCGCAGCGTCCTCGTCCCCGGCCTTGCGGCGACGGGTCAGCTTTTCGCGGACCTCGTCGGGCAGCGTCGCCGCCGCACGTGCGATGGTGGTGGAGGCTTCGCCCGCCACCTGGCCGCGTGCCTGGCCAGCGTCGAAATGCACATTCACCCGGCCGACACGCTTGGCGACGACATTGGTCCCACCACGCACGATCGCGATATAATAAGGCAGGGTCAGGTCGCGCGCCGCCGCCGTGTCGGTCCGCCGCGCTTCCACCACGAAGCTGACCGTCGTCACGATGTCCGAGCCTGCATCGGCGCAGGTGCCGCGGACATCGGTCATGTTGGCGACGACGTCGATCGAACGCTCGTCGGTCGCGCCCGGCGTCTTGAACAGGGTGATGTCGCCGGTCCCGGCCGCCACACCGACGACCGGACAGGCCGAGCGAACCGCGGTGATGCCGCCCGAGGCGTCGATCTCACCGGTACGGGCACAGCCCCCCAGAATGAGCGCAAGGGCAACGGGAGCGAGAAACGATGCTTTCACAGGTCGAAACGCCTATTCTGGATGCCGAAGCAGGATGCCGGTTTGGTCGCCAGCATAGGAACCGGGTTGGACGCGCGCAAGCAATGGCGTAGAGCCGTGCGCATGACCGCATCCCTGACCGACGCCCCGAAGCCGCCGCTCGACCTGTTGATCGCCGCCCCGCGCGGTTTCTGCGCGGGCGTCGACCGCGCCATTCGCATCGTCGAACTCGCGCTCGAGAAACACGGCGCACCGGTCTATGTCCGTCACGAGATCGTCCACAACAAGTTCGTCGTCGACAGCCTGAAGGCCAAGGGCGCGATCTTCGTCGAGGAACTGGACGAGGTGCCGCCGCACGCCCATGTCGTCTTCTCCGCCCACGGCGTGCCCAAGTCGGTGCCGGCGGACGCCGAGAGCCGCGGCCTCGACTATCTCGACGCCACCTGCCCGCTCGTCTCCAAGGTGCATCGCCAGGCCGAACGGCTGGTCGAGATGGGCCGCCACATCGTCTTCATCGGCCATGCCGGTCACCCGGAGGTCATCGGCACCTTCGGCCAGGTGCCGCAAGGGTCCATGTCGCTGATCGAGACGGTCGCGGATGTCGAGGCTTTCGCCCCCGCCGATCCTAACAATCTCGCCTTCCTGACCCAGACCACCCTGTCGGTGGATGACACCGCCGCCACGATCGACGCGTTGCAGCGCCGCTTCCCCTCGATCCAGGCACCGCGCGGCGAGGATATTTGCTACGCTACCTCCAACCGTCAGGCCGCCGTCAAGGCGATCGCCGCCGAGTGCGACGCGGTGCTGGTGATCGGCGCGCCCAACTCCTCCAATTCGCTGCGTCTGGTCGAAGTGGCCGAGCGGGCGGGCAAGCGGGCGCAGCTGATCCAGCGCGCCGCCGATCTCGACTGGGCGTTCCTGGACGGTGTGACAACGCTCGGCCTGACCGCCGGGGCCTCCGCGCCCGAGCTGCTGGTCCGCGAACTGGTCGATCGCCTGTCCGAGCGCTTCACCGTTTCCGAGCGCGAGGAAGAGACGACGCGCGAGACGATCGCGTTCAAGCTGCCGCGCGGGCTGGAAGCGGCCGCCTGAGCCATGGCCGTCTATACGCAGGTTTCGGCCGAGGCGCTGTCGGCGTTTCTGGCGCGCTATGACGCTGGCCAACTGATCTCCGCCAAGGGGATCGCCGAGGGGGTCGAGAACAGCAACTATCTGGTCGACACCACGACCGCGCGGTTCATCCTGACCTTGTACGAAAAGCGCGTGGCGGCGGGCGACCTGCCCTTCTTCCTGGCGCTGCTCGACCATCTGGCGGCCAAGGGTCTGCCGGTGCCGCCCGCGATCAAGGACCGCAACGGCGTGGAGATCCAGGAACTGGCGGGTCGCCCCGCCTGCCTGATCCAGTTCCTGACCGGTGTGTCGCTCTCACACCCCAGCCCGGCCCAGGCGCTGGCGGCGGCGGATGCGATGGGCGCGATGCACCGTGCAGTGGCGGACTTCCCGCGCAACCGCCCCAATTCGATGGGCTATGCCAGCTGGCGTCCGCTGTTCGCGCAATGCGGGCGCGATCTCGACCGGATCGCGCCGGGCCTGCACGATGCGATGGACGAGGCGCTGGACGCGGTACTCGACGGTTGGGACGCACAGGGCCTCGACACCTGCGTCATCCATGCCGACCTCTTCCCCGACAATGTGCTGGTGCTGGGCGATACGGTCACGGGGCTGATCGACTTTTATTTCGCCTGCACCGATTACCGGGTTTACGACCTCGCCGTCATGCACTCGGCGTGGAGCTTTGACGCCAGCGGCGAGACCTATGCGCCGGAGATCGGCGCGGCGCTGGTCGAAGGCTATGAACGTCACTTTGCGCTGACCGACGCCGAGCGCGCTGCGTTCGCCAAGCTGGCCATGGGAGCCTGTCTGCGTTTTGCCCTGTCGCGGGCCTGGGACTGGCTCAACACCCCTGCCGACGCGCTAGTGACGCGCAAGGACCCGCTGGCCTATTGGCGGCGCTATATCGCCTATCGCGACGGAAAGGCCGGACTGTGACGCCTGTCGAGATCGCCACCGACGGCGCGTGCAAGGGCAATCCCGGCCCCGGCGGCTGGGGCGCGCTGATCCGCTCCGGCACGCATGAGAAGGAATTGTCGGGCGGCGAGGCGCTGACCACCAACAACCGCATGGAACTGATGGCGGCGATCGAGGCGCTGAACGCGCTCAAGCGCCCCTGCGCGGTGACGCTGTCGACCGACAGCCGCTATGTGATGGACGGCCTGACCAAGTGGATTCACGGCTGGAAGCGCAATGGCTGGAAAACGGCGGACAAGAAGCCCGTCAAGAACGCCGAACTCTGGCAGGCCCTGCTGGAAGCGGCGGCGCGCCACCAGATCGAATGGAAATGGGTCAAGGGCCATGCCGGCCACCCCGACAACGAACGCGCCGACAAGCTGGCAAGCGATGCCGCGGATACGTTTCGGAAGTAGGCCGTGGCGCTAGAGAAGGATGACATGAGCTGGAATCGTCATTGCGAGCGTAGCGAAGCAATCCAGAGCGTCTTGCCCGGACACTGGATTGCTTCGCTACGCTCGCAATGACGGATTGGGTCAAACTGACGTCATCGCGCTCTATATCTATAGCGCGGTGACATTGCATTGACCCGACGCGAGCCCCTCCCCTTCAGGAGAGGGGTGAGTCCCTATGAAGTGCTTTTGACCCGCCGCTTGCGCCCAGACGTCGATGACGAGATCGACTTCGGCATAGGCTGTCATAACCAGTATTTGCAGCAATTGGGCGATAGCCGTCAAAGGCAAAGCCAGCTTCAGAACCGCCCTGCCGCATAGCGTTCCGCATCCACGCCTCCCGGCACATCCCCTTCGCCCAGCAGGAGCGCCGCCGCCAGGGCGGCCGCGGCCGGGGCGGTCTGGATGCCGAAGCCGCCCTGGCCTGCGCACCAGAAGAAGCCCGGTGTCTTCGCATCGAACCCATAGACCGGCGCGCGGTCGGGGGCGAAGCTGCGCAGGCCCGCCCAGCGGCGCTCGACCGCGGTTACGCGCCAGTCGACCACATGCTCCAGCCGGTCGATCGCGACCGCCACGTCCCATTCCTCGGGCGCGATGTCGCAGGCCGCGCTTGGGGTCTCGTCATGCGGGGTCAGCCAGAGGCGGCCGCCCGCCTCGGGCTTGAAGTAGAAATTTCCCGCTATGTCGACGACATGGGGGAGGCCTTCGGGCGCGGGTGGGTCGGTGCGGAGCTGCACCATCGTCCGGCGATAGGGTGTGATGCCGATCGGCCCGGCCCCGGCGCGGCACGCGACCTCGTCCGCCCAGGCGCCCGCCGCATTGACCAGCAACCGCGCCGTGATCGGGCCGGCGCGCGTGTCGAGATGCCAAATACCGTCACGACGCTCGGCCGCGATCAGCGCGGCGTCGGTCATCAGCACGGCCCCCGCATTGCGTGCCGCCGCCAGATAACCGGCGTGGAGCGCGGCGACATCGATATAGGCGCAGCTCGGCTCCCACACGCCATATGCCCATTCGGGGCGCAGACCGGGGACACGCGTCGCCGGGTCGATGCGCGACAGGTCGACACCGGTCCCGGCAAAGTCGGCCAGCAGGCGGTCGATCCGGGCGGCATCCTCTACCCGTCCGATATGGAGCGAGCCCAGCGGCGTCAGATAGCCGCCCTCGCGCAAGGCCGAACCCGATGCGGTGGTCAAAGGCTGCACTGCCGGGCCACCATAGGTTTCCGACCAGAAGGCGGCCGAGCGCCCGGTCGCGTGGCGGCCGGGCATGTCTTCGGCCTCCAGCAGCACGACGCGCGCGCGCGTGCCGATCGCGGCGGCCAGGCTCGCGCCCGCCATGCCTGCGCCGACGATCGCGACGTCGTGGATCATGCCGCGACGCCGCTCAGGAACGCATCGATCGCCGACAGCGCCCGCAACCGCACCGGATCGACCTCGCGCAACAGTTCATGCGCCGCCTCAGGCCCGAAACGCTCGACCCTGGCGCCGATCCGCCGCGCGATCCTGAGGGCGGCATGAGGGTCGACCAGCCGGTCCGCCTCGGCGATCAACATCAGGGTGGGGACGGTAATCCGGCCCAGCCGGGGATCGCGGTTCAGCGCACCGATCGAGCGCAGCGCGGAGGCCAGCCAGCCCCAGCTGGGCGGCCCCAGCGCCAGTTCGGGGTGCCGGGCATACCAATAGCCCTCATCCTCGAACCGCCCGACATCATGGGTCAGGTTGCGCTGGCGGGTGTGCAGGCCCGGCCCCTGTTTGGCGTCCCATATGGCCCGCTCGGCCCGGCCCAGCGCGTTCATCAGGCGGATGATCCCCGCGCCCAGCAGCGCGCCGGTCGGCAGGCGCAGGCCCAGCATCGGCGCGACAAGGATCAGCGCGTCGGGATCGACCGCCCCCTCGACGACCGCACGTAAGGCCAAGTGCCCGCCCATCGAATGGCCGAGCAGGACATGGGGAAGCCCCACCGCGCCTTCGCCGCGCCATCCGGCCCAGAAGGCGCGCAGATCCTCGACCAGCACGGAGAAATTGCGACCGTGGCCGACATGCGGGTCGGCCAACAACCGCCCCGATCCCCCCTGCCCGCGCCAGTCGAAGGCGGTGACGCTCCACCCGCTCGCAACCAGATGCGCGAAGACCTCCAGATATTTCTCGACGACATCGGCGCGCCCGGTCTGGAACAGCAACCGCCCGCGCGGCCGCTCGGCTGCCCAGTCGAAACGCCGATGGTCCCATCCGTCGGGCGCCTGCCAGCGCGACAAGGTGGCGGCGGCCGGGAAGCTACGGCGAAGGGCAAGGGCGTCGGTCATCCATGTCCCGGTTACGGTTTCGAAAGCCCCGCCGTCTAGGGCGTTATCCGATGGAATGGACCATATTGCGTATCGCGCTGCTGGCCGCGCTCGTTCTGCTGCTCGTCTCGGCGGGGATCGAGGACGCGCGCACCCGTGAGATCGCCGATCGCAAGAACATCGCGATCGCGCTGCTCGCGCCCTTATGGTGGTGGGCGAGCGGCCTGTCGGTCTGGCCCGACATGGCGATACAGGTCGCGGTCGCCATCGCCATGTTCCTGTTGTTCGCCCAGGCGTTTCGCATCGGCATGATGGGCGGCGGCGATGTGAAGATGATCGCGGCGATCGCGTTATGGCTGCCGCCGTCCTCGCTGTTCCGCATGATGCTGCTCATGTCGATCGCGGGCGGGGCGGTCACGATCGCGATGCTGGTCGACCGGCACCTGCGCGTCCGCAAGCATGGCGACGCCGCCGCCGCTGTCGAGGTTCCCTACGGCGTGGCGATCGCGATCGCGACGCTCGTGGTCCTGCAGGAACCGTTATTTAACCCCTTCCAACCTATTTAACCCGCCATTCCGGTCGAGCAGGGGGCTTGGCCAAGGCCGAAGAATCAGGATGGACAGTCGTAAAATCCTACTGCTGGTCGGGGCCCTGCTGATCGCGGGGATCACGGCTCTATTCGCCCGGACCCTGACGTCCGGCAGCGGCGTGGCCCAGGCCGCCGCGATCGTCATGCCCCAGCCCGCCGGTGCGCAGAGCGAGGTCCTGGTGGCCACCCGCACCCTGCCGGTCGGCACGATCCTCGACACCACCGCCCTGAAATTCCAGCCCTGGCCCAAGGATATGGTGGCCGGTGCCTATTATGTGAAAGGCCAGGCCGATATCGCCAAGCTGCAGGGCACCGTCCTGCGCTATGCGATCACAGCGGGCCAGCCGCTGACCCAGGGCGCCGTGGTGCGGCCGGGCGATCGCGGCTTCCTGGCCGCCGCGTTGACCCCCGGCATGCGCGCCGTGACCCTGCCGGTGTCGGCGCAGACGGGGGTCGCGGGCTTCGTGTTTCCGGGCGACCGGATCGACGTGGTCCTGACCCAGGATGTGACGGGCGGCGGCGACGGCCCTCCGCTGAAGGTGTCGGAGACGATCCTGCGCAACATCCGCGTGCTGGCGACCGACCAGCGCACCGACAATCAGGCCGCCGACAACGGCAAGACGCCGGTCCAGACCTTTACCACCGTCACCGTCGAGACGACGCCCAAAATGGCCGAGCAGCTGGCGGTCGCGCAGACCGTGGGCACGCTGTCGCTGTCGCTGCGCGCGCTGGCCGAACGGCCGGACGAGCGGGCCTCGGGCGATACGAGCAGCATCGCGCAACCGATGGCCGATCGCGCCTCCTACGTCACCGGCGGCGACATATCCCGCTATCAGCGGCGCACCATTCCGGGCCGCCAGAGGAACGGGGTGCCGGATCACGGCACGATGGGTGGCACCGATGCGGGCGGCACCGGTGGCGCACCGTCCATGGCCAGCGTCGGCCAGGCCGGGCGCGGCGCGGGCGATACCGCTGGCGTGCATGTCATGCGTGGCACCAGCTCCGCCGCAGCGGCCAGCGCCGTACCTTCGATGGGTGGGAATTGACCATGTCGCTGCGATCGAACCTTTGCGGCATGGCCCGCACCTCGGCCTTTGCGCTGATGCTGGCCCCGCTGCTTCTCGCGCCCTCGCCCGCCAGGGCGGCACCGGCCGGGCCGGATGACGGCGCGACGGCGCGCGACGCCTCGGGCACGTTGAGCATCAATACCGGGCGCGCACGGCTCATCACCCTGCCCCGGCCGATGACCGACCTGTTCGTCGCCGACGACAGCATCGCCGATGTCCAGGTCCGCTCCCCCACCCAGCTCTATATCTTCGGCAAGAAGCCCGGCGAGACGACCGTCTCGGCCACCGCACGCGGCGGCGCGGTCGTCTATGCGGCGACGGTGCGCGTCGGCAACAATCTCGATTCGATCGGGCGGATGCTGACGCTGGCCATGCCCGAGGCGGCGATCACCGCGACACCGATGAACGGCCTGATCCTGCTGACCGGCACGGTCGCCTCCCCCGACGACGTGGCGGAGGCCGAGCGGCTGGTCCAGACCTATGTCGGCAAGGACACCAAGATCATCAGCCGGTTGAAGACCGCGACCCCGCTTCAGGTCAATCTTCAGGTCCGCATTGCCGAGGTCAATCGCAACTTCGTCAAGACGATCGGCGTCAACCTGCTGAACCGCGACAATAGCGGCGGCTTCATCTTCGGCATCGCGTCGGGGCGCAAGGCGGGCACGATCGGGGACGTGCTCGACACGGCCGGTAATGTGACGGGCACCCAATATACCTTCAACCAGGGCTCTCAGCGGACGACGCTGGGCCTGGCCGGGCGCGTTCTGGGCATGGACCTGTTGAGCGCGATCGACCTGGGCGAGACGCTGGGCCAGGTATCGACGCTCGCCAATCCGAACCTGACCGCGCTGTCGGGCGAAACCGCGACCTTCCTGGCGGGCGGCGAGATTCCCATCCCGCTGTCGAGCGGCTTCGGCACGGTGTCGGTCGAATATAAGCAATATGGCGTCAGCCTGTCCTACACGCCGACGGTGCTGTCGGACGGCCGCATCTCGCTGCGCGTCCGGCCGGAAGTGTCGCAGCTGACCTCGCTGGGCTCGGTGACGATCAACGGAATGACGATCCCCGCGCTGACCACCCGGCGTGCCGAAACCACGCTGGAGCTGGGGTCGGGCCAGAGCATGATGATCGGCGGGCTGCTGTCCAACTCGCGCGACAACTCGATCGAAAAGACGCCGTGGCTGGGCGACCTGCCGCTGATCGGCTCACTGTTCCGCTCGAACGCGTTCAAACGCAATGAGACCGAACTGGTCATCATCATCACCCCCTATCTGGTGAAGCCGGTCAACTCGCCCTCGGACATCGCACTGCCGACCGACGGGATGCGATCGGCCAATGATGCCGAGCGGGTGCTGCTGGGTCGGCTAGGCGGCGGCGGCGTTGCCGCGCCGCGCCCGGTGCCGACCATGGCCCCGCCGGTACAGGGCCGCCCGATGGCCGCCGGGGTCGCCGCCCCGGTGTCCTCCACCGCACCGGCCGCCCTGCCCGTCCGCAAGGGCGTGCCGACGCCGGGCTTTTCCGAATGACCGCCTCCCCAAGGATGATACGCCCCATGCGTCGTTCCTCGCTTCTCCTGATGCCGCTGGGCCTCGCGCTGATGACCGGCGGCTGCATGGGCGCCGGTCAGCCGGGGCTGGAGTCCAGCCATCAGCCGGTCGTGTCGCAGACCGACTATGCGCTCGACCTCGCTCTGTCCGGTCGCCGGTTGGCGGCGGATGAGGATCGGCGGCTTGACGGCTGGGCGCGCAATTTGCGGCTGGGCTATGGCGACCGCGTCACCGTGGAGGACCCGGCGGGCGAAGGCCCCATGGCCTATCGCGAAGTGGCCGAGGTCATCGGCCGCTACGGCTTGCTGGTCGGTCCGTCCTCGCCGATCGCGCGCAATCCGGTCGCGCCCGCCACCATCCGCGTGGTGGTGACGCGGGCCACCGCGACGGTGCCCGGCTGCCCCGATCTGCGCAGCGACACCGCCCTTGATCTGGAGGGGCGCACGTCGTCCAACCATGGTTGCGCGGTCAATCGCAACCTGGCCGCGATGGTCGCCGACCCGACCGATCTGGTTCGCGGCGCACAGGGCCCCGCGACGAGCGACCCGGCCGTGGCGACCCGCGCGGTCAAGGCGCTGCGCAACGCCATACCGACCGGCAATGGCGGCACCGCGCTGCGCAATCCCAGTGCCGCAGGCGGGGATTCGGGCGGCGGCATGGGTGGAGGCGCCGGTGCACCGAACGCCGGAGGCGGCCTGTGAACGCGCCCTGGAAAATGAGCACGCTGACCACGCGCGATCCGTTCCTGGCCTTTGTCAGCGACGACTGGACGGCGGAGGCGCTCCGCCCGCTCGTCACCGAACAGGGCTGGTCGCCCGACAAGGTGTCGAACGGCGGCCTGTCCGGCGCGATCCAGGCGCTGGCGGTATCCGCCAGCCCGCAAATCCTCCTGGTCGACCTGACCGACACCGTCGATCCCGCCAGCGAGATCGGCAATCTGGCCGAAGTGTGCGAGCCCGGTACGATCGTGATCGCGATCGGCCCGGTCAACGATGTCCGGCTGTACCGGACGCTGATGACCAGCGGGCTGCACGACTATCTGCTGAAACCGATCAATCCCGACCAGTTGCGCGACGCGATCGGCCAGGCGCGGGCCATGCTTCACGCCCCCCGCGCCACCGAGCTCACGCCCGAACGCCCGGCATGCAGCATCGCGGTGGTCGGCGTGCGCGGCGGGGTCGGCAGCTCGACCATCGCCACCTCGCTCGCCTGGCTGATGGCCGAGCGGCTGGAGCGGACGACCGCCGTCCTGGACCTGGACGTGCATTTCGGCACCGCCGCGCTGGCGCTCGACCTGGAGCCGGGGCGCGGGCTGATCGACGCGATCGACAATCCCAGCCGCATCGACGGGCTGTTCCTGGAACGCGCGATGGTCCGCGCCTCCGAAAAGCTGGCGATCCTGTCCGCCGAGGCGCCGATCAGCGCCCCGATCCTGACCGACGGCCTCGCCTTTGCCCAGTTGCAGGAGGAGATGCGGCTGAATTTCGAGGCGACCATCGTCGACCTGCCGCGCAGCACGATGATCCAGCAACCCGCATTGGCCACGACCGCTCAGACGATCGTGCTGGTGACCGAGTTTACCCTGGCCGCCGCGCGCGACACCATCCGCCTGCTGTCCTGGCTGAAGACGCACGCCCCGCAGGCGACGATCCTGACCGTCGCCAACCGGGTCCAGCCGACCGCGCAGAGCGAGATCACGCAAAGCGACTTCGAGGGATCGATCGAATGTCCGGTCGATATCCTGATCCCCTATGACCCCAAGCTGGTCGTCCAGGCCGCGAAGCTCGGCAAGCCGATCGCCGAACTGGGCCGCACCTCGCGCACCATCGCGCCGCTGATCGCGCTGGCACAGCGTCTCTGCGCCTCGACCGACAGCGACGACGGGGCGATGACCGGGCGGCGCGGCCTGCTCGACCGGTTCGACCTGAAGGCGCTGCTCGGCAAGCGGGCACGGACCGCCTGACGTCGATGTCGATCACGACAACCCTGATGCTGGCCATGGGGGTCTTCCTGACCCTGGCGATGGCGATCTCGGCCTTTACCACGCCCGCCCGGTCGCGCAGCCAGACGCGCCGCCTGGCGGGATTGCGCGGGCGGGTCGCGCTCGACCTCGGCAAGCCGATGGAGGCGGCCGCAGCAGGTTCGCGCGGGATCGCGCTGGCCGGGGACACGCGGATGGACAAGGCGTTCGGCCGCATCCTGCCCAACCCGGCCAAGATGGCGACACGGCTGGATCGGACCGGGCGCGGCTGGACCGTCGGCCAATATGGCCTGGCGAGCGCTGGGCTGGCGCTGGGCCTGATGCTGGCCCTGACCATGTTGGGCCTGTCCTTCTTCCTGGCGCTGTTGGTCGCGCTGCTCCTGGGACTCTGGGTGCCGCATGTCGTGGTCGGCCGGACCATTTCGCGCCGCGTCGCCCGGTTCGTCACGCGCTTTCCCGACGCCATCGACCTGATGGTACGCGGCCTCCGCTCAGGCCTGCCGATCGCCGAGACGATGAGCGTCGTCGGCCATGAACTCCCCGGCCCGGTGGGCGAGGAGTTTCGCGGCGTCGCGGACCGGATGCGGATCGGCCGGTCGATGGACGCCGCCCTTCAGGAGACCGCCGACCGGCTGGACATCGCCGAGTTCCGCTTCTTCGTCATCGCCATCGCCATCCAGCGAGAGACCGGCGGCAACCTGGCCGAGACGCTGTCCAACTTGGGCGAGGTCCTGCGCAAACGCGCGCAGATCAAGCTGAAGATCAAGGCGATGTCGTCCGAATCCAAGGCATCGGCCTATATCATCGGGTGCCTGCCCTTTGCGGTGTTCGGCATGATCTGGATGATCAACCAACCCTATATGGCACGCTTCTTCGTCGATCCGCGCCTGATGCTGGTCGGAGGGGCGGGTCTCATCTGGATGGGCCTGGGCGCCTTCATCATGTCCCGCATGATTAGTTTCGAGATCTGAATGAACAACCCCGCCCCCGTCTTTCTCGGCCTTTCCGCGGCATCCTTCACTACGCTGCTCTGGGGCGTGTGCCTCTTCGCGCTGCTGGCGGCGGGCTATATGCTGCTTGGCCAGCGCGATCCGATGACCCGGCGGGTGCGGGCGCTCAACGCACGGCGCGAGCAATTGAAGGCCGGGGTCGTCAGTCCGCCCAAGCGCCGCGCGCAACTGATCGACCGCGACGACATGCTCGGCCGGATGCGCACCATCCTGAGCACGTTCAAGGTGCTGCAGGACGAACAGCTCAAGGCGGTCCATATCCGCCTGCTCCAGGCGGGTATCCGGTCGAAGGAAATGGCCATCGCGGTAATCTTCGCGCGGATGGTCCTGCCGATCGTGCTGGGCGGCGCCATGGCCCTGTGGGTCTATGGCACGGATAGCTTTGCCGCATGGAGCGGCTTCAGCCGTTACATGATCGTCGCCGGAACGCTGGTGCTGTCCTATAAGGCGCCCGACATCGCGCTAAAGAACCAGATCGACAAGCGGACCGCCGCGATCCGCAAGGGCCTGCCCGATGCGCTCGACCTGATGGTGATCTGCGCCGAGGCGGGCCTGACCATCGACGCGGCCTTTGCCCGCGTCTCGCGCGAGTTGCGGCGCGCCTATCCGGAGCTGGGCGACGAGTTTCAGCTGACCTCGGTCGAACTCGGCTTCCTGACCGACCGGCGCCAGGCGCTGGAGAATCTGGCCATGCGGGTCAATCTGGACTCGCTGCGCGGTGTGGTCACGACGATGATCCAGACCGAGAAATACGGCACCCCGCTCGCCAGCGCGCTGCGCATCCTGTCGGCCGAGTTCCGCAACGAACGCATGATGCGCGCCGAGGAAAAGGCCGCGCGCCTGCCCGCGATCATGACGGTACCGCTGATCCTATTCATCCTGCCGGTGCTGTTCGTCGTGATCCTGGGGCCCGCCGCCTGTTCGATCAAGGACTCGCTGGTCACGGGGCACTAGGCGCACGCCCGGCGCAACCAGCGCCACCGCCAGTCGTTGACCGGTCGTAACAGATACCGATCAACAGGCAGGGATCAACGCGATGCTGTTCACTTCGACCACGCAATTCGCCGTATTGGGGCTGGTCCTCATCGCGGGTTGGCTCTTCGGGCTGGCGAGCCATCCGGGCGGCCGCAAATGGCGCACCCGCTACGCCACCGAGCGTGACGCCCATGCCGCGCAGGTGAAGGATACCGAAACCAAGCTGTCCGCCGCACAAGCCCGCATCGCCGAATTGGAGCGTGAGAACCATCGGCTGGCGACCACGCAGCCGGTTGCTGCCGCCCCAGTGGTGGAGCGGGCGCCCTACCGCCCCGTCGCGGCCACTGCGGCGCGTCCGGCCTATCCGGCGGGTGAGCGGCGCGGGTGGTTCGATTTCGCGAACCGCACGACGACGAACGGGTGACGGGTTTCATAGGGTTGGGGCTCGGTGAGACACCGTGCCCTCCCCCCATCCCCTCCCGCCTGCGGGCGGGGCGTACCGAGCGGAGCCCTCTAGAGAAGGGTGACATGAGCTGGAATCGTCATTGCGAGCGTAGCGAAGCAATCCAGTGTCCGGGCAAGACGCTCTGGATTGCTTCGCTACGCTCGCAATGACGGATTGGATCAAACGGACGTCATCGCGCTCTAGCGACCCGACCAGGCTGGTGCTTCAGAACGAGGCGAAACGGCTGCCCTGAAACGCTCCCCTCCCGCAAGCGGGAGGGGATGGGGGAGGGAAGGTTCCAGGCGATAAACCCGCCCAAACCGCCCTCCCCCCAAAATCACCGCGCCTTCAACGCCGCCTGCGCCGCCGCGAGGCGGGCGATCGGCACGCGATACGGGCTGGCCGAGACATAATCCAGGCCGACCTGCTCGCAGAACGCGATCGACGCCGGGTCGCCACCATGCTCGCCGCAAATGCCAAGCTTGATGCCGGGCCGCGTCGCCCGGCCGCGCTCGGCGGCCAGGCTGACCAGTTCGCCCACGCCCTCGACATCCAGGCTGACGAACGGGTCCTTGGCGTAAATGCCCTTCTCGACATAGGCGCTCAGGAAGCGCGCGGCATCGTCGCGGCTGACGCCCAGCGTCGTCTGCGTCAAGTCGTTGGTGCCGAAGGAGAAGAACTCGCCCACCTCAGCGATTTCCCCAGCCTTCAGCGCGGCGCGCGGCAGCTCGATCATGGTGCCGACCAGATATTCGACCGTCTTGCCGCGCTCGGCAAAGACCGCCTGTGCGGCCTTGTCGACGACCGCCTTCATCAGCTCCAGCTCACGGCGCGTGGCGACCAGCGGGATCATGACCTCGGGTATCGGGGCCTCGCCGGACTTCTCCGCAACATCCAGCGCCGCCTCGAAGATCGCCCGCGCCTGGATCTCGTAGATCTCGGGGTACGTCACGCCCAAGCGGCAGCCGCGATGGCCGAGCATCGGGTTGAACTCATGGAGTTCGTTCGCCCGGCGCTTCAGCGTGTCGACATCCACGCCCGCCGCGGTGGCGACCTCGGCGAACTCGGCCTCCTGTTGCGG
Organism: Sphingomonas fuzhouensis; assembly: GCF_034659795.1. Classification (NCBI taxonomy): domain Bacteria; kingdom Pseudomonadati; phylum Pseudomonadota; class Alphaproteobacteria; order Sphingomonadales; family Sphingomonadaceae; genus Sphingomonas; species Sphingomonas fuzhouensis. The sequence goes on along the minus strand of NZ_JAXSQY010000001.1, from coordinate 175,131 downwards.
CAGGAACTCGTGCAGCGGCGGGTCGAGCAGGCGCACCGTCACCGGCAGGCCTGCCATCACCTCGAAGATCGCGGTGAAGTCGGCGCGCTGTTCGGGCAGCAGCTTGGCGAGCGCGGCGCGGCGGCCCGCTTCGTCCGAGGCGAGGATCATCTGGCGCACCGCCGTAATCCGCGCGGCGTCGAAGAACATATGCTCGGTCCGGCATAAGCCGACGCCCTCGGCACCGAAATCGCGCGCGGTCTGGCAGTCGAGCGGGGTTTCGGCATTGGCACGAACCTTCAGGCGGCGGACCTGATCGGCCCATTCCATCAGCGTGCCAAAATCGCCCGCCAGCTCGGGCTGCACCGTCGCGACCGCGCCGACCATCACCTCACCGGTCGACCCGTCGAGCGTCAGGATGTCGCCCTCGCGCACCTCGCGGCTACCGACACGCAGCAGCTTAGCCTTGTTGTCGATCGACAGCGACCCCGCGCCCGAGACGCAAGGCCGGCCCATGCCGCGCGCCACGACCGCCGCATGGCTGGTCATGCCGCCGCGTGCGGTCAGGATGCCCTTGGCCGCATGCATGCCGTGAATGTCCTCGGGGCTGGTTTCCACCCGGACCAGGATCACTGCCTCGCCCGCCGCCGCCGCGCGCTCAGCGGCATCGGCGTCGAACACCACCTTGCCTGATGCGGCACCGGGGCTGGCGGGCAGGCCCTTGGTCAGGACATCGCGGCTCGCATCGGGGTCGAGCGTCGGGTGAAGCAGCTGGTCGAGGGCCGCCGGATCGACCCGCGCGATCGCTTCCTCGCGGGTGATGAGGCCTTCATTCGCCATGTCGACCGCGATCTTCAGCGCGGCCTTGGCGGTGCGCTTGCCCGAACGGGTCTGGAGCATCCAGAGCTTGGCCTGTTCGACCGTGAACTCGATGTCCTGCATGTCGCGATAATGGGTTTCGAGCCGGTCGAAGACGGCGGCCAGTTCGGCGTAAACCTCCGGCATCGCCTCTTCCATCGAGGCGGGCTTGGCATTGGCTTCCTCGCGCGCGGCCTTGGTCAGGTACTGCGGCGTGCGGATGCCCGCGACCACGTCCTCGCCCTGCGCGTTGATCAGGAACTCGCCATAATAAGCGCGGTCGCCCTTGGACGGATCGCGCGTGAAGGCCACGCCCGTCGCCGAGGTGTCGCCCATATTGCCGAAGACCATCGCCTGTACGTTGACGGCGGTGCCCCAGTCGGCGGGAATGTCGTTCAGGCGGCGATAGACCTTCGCGCGCTCCGATTGCCACGATCCGAACACCGCGCCGACCGCGCCCCAAAGCTGGTCGTGAACGTCCTGCGGGAAGGGCTTGCCCCATTGTTCCTCGACCAGGCCCTTATAGGTCGTGACCAGCGCCTTCCAGTCCTCGGCCGACATCTCGGTGTCGAGGGTGAAGCCGTTATCCTCCTTGGCGATCTCCAGCGCTTCCTCGAACGCGCCGTGATCCAGCTCCAGGACGACATCGGCATACATCTGGATGAAGCGGCGATAGCTGTCCCAGGCGAAACGCTCGTCGCCCGCCTTCTTCGCCAGCCCCGCGACCGTCGCGTCGTTGAGGCCGAGGTTCAGCACCGTGTCCATCATGCCCGGCATCGACACCCGCGCGCCCGAGCGGACCGAGACGAGCAGCGGGTTTTGCGCGTCGCCGAAACGCTTCTCCGTCACCGCCTCGATATGCGCGATGCCGTCGGCCACCTCGTCGCGCAGCTCCTGCGGAAACTGCTCGCCATCCTCATAATAGCGGGTGCACATCGCGGTCGAGATGGTGAAGCCCGGCGGCACCGGCAGCCCGATCGAGGCCATTTCGGCCAGATTCGCGCCCTTGCCGCCAAGCAAGTTCTTGTCCCCCTTGCCGCCGTCCGAAACGCCGCCGCCGAAGCGGTACACATAGGTCATCGGTTCGATCCTTTACTGGTCGTCACGTCCGACGCCCTGGGGACACAGGCGTCGGTCTTAATAAGGCGATATTGCCGGAGGGGAAGACAGAAGGCAGGCATCCCGTCTCCCGATCCGGATCACGTCATCCCTCGATCCGCGAGAAATCCGCCACCGTATGGACGGCCGCCCGGACACGGGCGAGCAGCGCGAGGCGCGCGGTCCGCTTGTCCGGGTCGGCGTCGTTGACGGTGACATCGTCGAAGAACCGGTCGATCGGCGCGCGGAGCGAGGCGAGCGCGGCCATGGCGGCCTCGAAATCCTCGGCCTTCACCGCCTCGGCCGCCTTGGGCTCGGCCGCGTCGAGCGCGGCGATCAGATCGGCCTCAGCGGGTTCAAGCGTGTAGGTCGGCGCGGTCCATTGCTGATCGCCCTCGACGCCTTCTTTCTTCAGGATGTTCGCGGCGCGCTTGTACCCGGCAAGCAGGTTGGTGCCGTCGTCGGTGGTAACGAAGGCTTGCAGCGCATGGACGCGGGCGAGCAGGCGGACGAGATCGTCCTCGCCGCCCAGCGCGAACACCGCGTCAATCAGGTCGTGACGGACGCCCGCTTCGCGTTGCTGGACCTTGAGGCGGTCGATGATGAAGTCCATCATCTCTGTCGATCCGTGATCGGCATTGCCCATGGCACGGACACTCGCCGGATAGAACGGCAGACGCAGGCCGTTCTGCTGGATCGTGCTTGCGATACCCAGGGCGGCCCGACGCAAAGCGAACGGGTCCTTAGAACCGCTGGGCTTCAACCCCACCATGAAGAACTGCGCAACGCTATCCAGCTTATCCGCCAGCGCCACCGCCACCGTGACCGGCGCGGTGGGAACATCATCCCCCTGTCCGACCGGCTTGTAGTGATCGCGCACCGCCTCGGCGACGGCCGGGTCTTCGCCCTGCGCGGCGGCGTAGTAACCGCCCATCAGGCCCTGCAATTCGGGGAACTCGCCGACCATGCCGGTGACGAGATCGGCCTTCGCAAGGTACGCGGCGCGCTCCGCCAGATCGGCAAGCCGCTCCCTCTCCCCATCGGGGAGAGGGCTGGGGTGAGGGGCCGACGCAGGCGAGGCGCTGCTGGGCGGGGGGGGGGGGGGGGGGCCCCCCCCCCCCGCCCGGGCCCGCCCCGACCCCCCACCCCCGGCG
>NZ_JAXSQY010000001.1:0-172032 GCF_034659795.1 Sphingomonas fuzhouensis | reverse complement strand
GTGCGGGGGTCGGGGGGCGCGGCCCCACAGCGCCCCCCCCCCCCCCCCCCCCCCGGGGGGGGGGGGGGGGGGGGGGGGCCCCGACGCAGGCGAGGCGCTGCTGGGCTGCCCCTCACCCTCCCCACGGCCTTGCCGCGGGTCCCCTCCCTCTCCCCGGTGGGGAGAGGGCGAATTTGCGCCGACGATACCCTCTTCGACCAGCCAGCGGGCCAGCTTCGCCACCCGCTCGACCTTGTCGGCGACGGTGCCGAGCTTTTCGTGGAAGACGATCTTTTCCAGCTTGGGCCGCAGATCGTCGAGCCTGGTCTTCAGGTCGGTCTCGTAGAAGAAACGCGCGTCGGACAGGCGGGCGGCGAGCACCTTGCCATTGCCCTCGACGATCTTCGCGCCGCCGTCGCTCGCCTCGATATTGGCGGTGCAGATGAAGGCGTTGGCCAGCTTGCCGTCGCCCGAACGGCAGACGAAGTACTTCTGATTCACCCGCGCGGTCAGCTGGATGACCTCGGGCGGCACGTCGAGATAGGCTTCGTCGAAGCGGCCGAGCAGCGGCACCGGCCATTCGGTCAGCCCGGCATTCTCGGCGACCAGCCCTTCATCCTCGACCAGTTCCAGCCCGGCTTCGGCGGCCAGCGCCGACGCACGTTCGCGGATGATCGCGGCGCGTTCGTCCTGATCGACCAGTACCTTCGCGGCGCGCAGCTGCTCGACATAGGTGTCCGCGCCGGTCAGCACGATCTCGGCGGGCGCGTGGAAGCGGTGGCCGCGCGTGACATTGCCACTGGTAATCCCGGCGATCTCGAACGGCACGACCTCTGGCCCAAACAGCGCGACGATGGCGTGCAGCGGGCGGACCCAGCGCATCGACTCGGTCGAGGTCGATTCGGCACCCCAGCGCATCGACTTGGGCCAGGGGAAGGCGCGGACGATCGCGGGGATCGCCTCGGCCAGAACCTCGGCGGTCGCGCGGCCGGGCTTTTCGGTGATCGCGAACAGCACGCCGTCGCGCTCGGTCAGCTGCTCGCGCGTCAGCCCGGTCTTGCGCAGGAAGCCCTCCAGCGCCTGCGGAGGGGCCGAAGAACGCGGTCCCTTCACCTCCTCGGAGACGGCTTCGGTCGCGGACGGAAGCCCGCGCGCGATCAGCGCCAGACGGCGGGGCCCCGCATAGGTGACGATCTCGCCCGCCGACAGACCGGCCTTGGCGAGTTCGGCGGTGAAGAGCTTGGCGAGATTCTCCCGCGCCCCCGCCTGCATCCGGGCGGGAATTTCTTCGGAGCGGAGTTCGAGCAGAAAATCGGTCATAGTCACTCTCAATTCCTCCCCATCGCAGATGGGGAGGGGGACCGGCGCAGCCGGTGGAGGGGGCGGCGGGCATCCGCCGCTGACGCGACGGCCCCTCCACCATTGCTGACGCAATGGTCCCCCTCCCCGCGCGTTGCGCAGGGAGGAATGATGGATGGCATCACGCCGCCCACCCGTTCTTGTCCATCCAGGCGCCGCACGCGCCCTTCGCCAGATCGCGGACGCGGCCCATATAGGCCTGGCGCTCCGCCACCGAGATCACGCCGCGCGCCTGCAGCAGGTTGAAGGTGTGGCTGGCCTTGATCGCCTGTTCATAGGCGGGAATGGGCAGCTTGGCCTCCAGACAGCGCTCGCACTCGGCCGCAGCCTTGCGGAAAGCGTCGAACAGCGTGTCGGTGTCGGCGACCTCGAAGTTCCAGGTCGACATCTGCTTCTCGTTTTCAAGAAACACGTCGCCGTAGCTCACGCCCGCATCGTTGAAGCGCAGGTCGTACACATTGTCGACGTCCTGGATATACATGGCCAGACGCTCCAGCCCATAGGTCAGCTCGCCCGCGACCGGCTTCATGTCGTATCCGCCCATCTGCTGGAAATAGGTGAACTGCGTCACCTCCATCCCGTCGCACCAGACTTCCCAGCCCAGGCCCCAGGCGCCCAAAGTCGGGCTTTCCCAGTCGTCCTCGACGAAGCGGATATCGTGCTTGGCCATATCGACGCCGATCGCCGCCAGGCTGCCCAGATACAGGTCCTGCAGGTCGGCGGGCGAGGGCTTCAGGATGACCTGATACTGGTAATAATGCTGAAGCCGGTTGGGGTTCTCGCCATAGCGGCCATCGGTCGGGCGGCGGCACGGCTGGACGAAGGCGGCGTTCCAGCTATCCGGCCCCAACGCGCGCAGCGTGGTCGCGGGGTGAAAGGTGCCCGCCCCCATCTCCATGTCATAAGGTTGCAGGATCACGCATCCCCGCTCGCTCCAATAGTCATGGAGGGTGAGGATCATGCGCTGGAAGGAAAGGGGTCCTTCCGGGATGCCGTTTCGGGTCTGCATAATGGCGCAGGCTTTGGCGGATGGCCCCTTCGCGGTCAAGGCGAGCGGCCACACCTCCGAAGCTCGCTAGTCAGCCACGCGTGATATTTTGTCAGGTCTTGTTGACAATGTCGCGACTCGCTGTCACTTTGTCATGGTCACCTGACATTACGTCATGCACGGGTGACAAAGGGAGGTTGGCCATGCAAGAGGAGGTGGACATGAAAAATCGCCTCAAGGTGCTGCGCGCCGAACGCAACTGGAGCCAGGCAGAACTCGCCGGACGGCTGGATGTGTCGCGCCAGGCCGTCAACGCCATCGAAACGGGGAAATACGACCCCTCGCTGCCGCTCGCCTTCCGCATCGGACGGCTGTTTGAGATGTCTATCGAGGAGATTTTCGATGACGAGCATCATGGTGAGTGAGGGCGACGCCCGCTGGGGCGAGGCGCGGGCAACAGCACGGGCCAATCGCACCAGGCGCCGTCGGATCGCGTTAGCGGTTGTCACGGCAGCAACGCTGGTCGGCTATCCCTTCATCGACGGGTTCATTGACGGCGTACGCGGTGGTGCTCCGCATCCGACCCCGGATTGGGTTCTTGATGGGCTGCTGATTCCCCTCCTGCTGCTCGCCGTTACGGTGGCATGGCGCAACTGGCGCGATGCGGACGAGGTCCAGCGGCAGTTGGCGGTGCAGACCTGGGCGGTGATCGGGTTCAGCGGCTTTTTGTTGCAGGCTACGGTGACGATAGCCGCAAAATATGTCCCGCTGTCCAATCCGGGCTACGTCGCTTGGCTGATCTCCGCTGCGGTCGGGATAGGCTATTATCTGATCCAGCGAGTGCGGTCATGAGCCGCCGCCTGACCCGCACGGTCATCGGGGCGGGCATCGCGCTGTCCCTGCTCGGCTGGGGTGCTGAACGGGTGGGAGAGGTCACGCTCGACGCGATCCGCCCCGACATCAGGTCGGCCGCCGTAGCCGCTCATGGCGCGCGACTGCCCAAATTCTCCGTCCATCTTTCCATCGAGGTGCGACCATGACCATGAACGCTTCGCGTATCGCCAAGGGACCGAGCGAGCGCACCAACCACCGGTTGCTGGCCATATCCGGCGTCGTGGGCGGCATCGCCGGGCTCTCGACGGCGCTCATCGTGCTGCAACAGCCGCCGGGCGCCTCCCCCCATCCCGACCTCTGGTCCTCGCCGCTGCCACTGTGGTTCGCCATACTGATGGCGCTGATCTGGGGCGTGGTCATACCCATCATCTCCTGGCGCTGGCACCGGGTCGTCGACGAGCACGAGAGCCGCGCCTATCGCGACGGCGCCCTGGCGGCCTTTTACGTCGTGGGCCTGGGCGCCCCCGTCTGGTGGTTTCTGTGGCGCGGCGGCGTGCTGCCTCCCCTGCAAGCCGAATGGGTTTACGGCGCGCTGATGGCGACCTGCGGCATCGTCTGGATGTGGCGCAAATATGTCTGATCTCCCTTCCTTTTCCGAAAGTCCGATCCCATGAAGACGATCATGAAAGCCGCCCTCACCTCGCTCGCGCTGATGCTGGCGCTCCCCGCCTGTGCGCAGAGCAAGCCCGCCCAGGCCGCCAATGACGCGGACCCCGCGCTCTGGGTGGTCAAGGATGCCGACACCACCATCTATCTGTTCGGCACCATCCATGTGCTGAAGCCCGGCCTGACCTGGTTCGACGAGGCGGTGAAGACCGCCTTCGACAAGTCCGACCAGCTGATGCTGGAAATGGTGCAGCCCGACCAGGCGACCATGCAGCAGATCGTGCTGAAGAACGGCATCATCACCAGCGGCCCGACCCTGACCGAGCAGCTGCCCGCCGACAAGCGCGGCGCCTATCTGAAGGCGGTGACCGATGCGGGCCTGCCGCCCCAGGCGTTCGACCGGATGAAGCCGTGGCTGGCGGGTGTCACCCTGTCGATCGCGCCGATCCAGAAGCTGGGCTATGATCCGAAGAACGGCCCCGAAACCGTGCTGGCCGATGCGGCCAAGGCAGCGGGCAAGCCGGTCGCCGGGCTGGAGACCGCCGAGCAGCAGATCGGCTATTTCAACGGCCTGTCGCAAAAGGCGCAGATCGACTTCCTGACCTCGACGGTCGAGGACCTGCCCAAGGCGGGCGAGGAAATGGCCGAGATGGTCGACGAATGGGCCAAGGGCGATCCCGATGCGCTGGCCCGCACGATGAACGAAAGCCTGAAGGATTCGCCCGAGGTCGCCAAGACCCTGCTGACCGACCGCAACGCCCGCTGGGCAACGTGGATCAAGGACCGGCTGGCCAAGCCCGGCACCGTCTTCATCGCGGTGGGTGCTGGCCATCTGGCGGGCAATGACAGCGTCCAGGCCTATCTCGCCAAGCAGGGGATCAAGGCGGAGCGGATCGCCTATTGAACCGCCGCGTTCGCGCCGCTTTCCCTGGGGGAGTGGCGCGAATGGCCCCTATTCCTCCGCCGTCAGATCATCGTCGGATGGCGCATAACCCAGTATGTCGCCTGGCTCACATTCCAGATAGCGGCAGATGGCAGCCAGCGTCGAGAAGCGCACGCCCTTCACCTTGCCCGATTTCAGCAGCGACAGGTTCGATTCGGTAATCCCGATCGCCTCGGCCAGCTCCTTCGACTTCACCTTGCGACGCACCAGCATCAGGTCGAGATTGACGGTGACGGGCATCAGACGATCTCGGCCAGATCGCCCCGCGCGCGCAACCCCGCCGCCAGCGCCCATGTCGCGGCCCAGGCCGCTCCGGCGAACAGCAGGTGATTGAACATCTCGGTAAATTCGATCGAGTAAGAAAACTCCTCCATTTGGGTCAAAGCCCCGACATAGACAGCATCCCGTAGCAGCTGCGCCAAGGGTTCGGCGATGGCCATAACGATCCCCGCCGCCGTCGCCCTCTGCAACCAGCGTATGCCGCTCCAGTCGCGATGCTCCTCGCGGTTGCCGAACCGCCAGAGCGCCATGCCGACCGAGAAGAACAATAATGTGAAGGGCAAGACATCGAGCATCTGGATGCCGAACAACCGCCACCACCAAAAGGGTTCCGTCATGACGGCGGTCATGCGCGCGTCAGCCTTGGGGAGATTGGCGATCACCTGCCGAACATCGGACGACACCTGATCGAGCGGTTCGGCCTTCGGGCGGCATCCATCATCACAGTCGAACTTGAAGGTCAGCCATTGCGGTGCCGCCAGCATCGTCGGAAGCGTTCCCAGCCCCAGCCCAGCCAACAGGAAGCACAACACGGCGAAGGCCCGCACCGCCCGAGCCCGCCCTCGACTCATGAAATATCTACCTGGCATCGTATTCTTTCTGTTTTACAGAAATTCATAATTACCATACATCAACATTCTTGGGGAATCGATGGGGAGTCCTCATGACCGATCGAAGGACGTTTTCGATGCGCATCCTGTTCGCCGCTGCACTGTTGACCTGCATGCCCGCCGCCGCTTTCGCGCAGGAAAAACCGGTCTTCACCGGCGCTTATGCCGGGCCGGAGGCTGGAATCCTGATTCATGGCTTTCGACTCGGCGATGAGAATTACAGCCGCAAATATGTCGCGGCCGGATTGGCAGGAGGCGGGTTTGCGGGCGTCATGCTCCCCGCAACCGATAAGCTGCGCCTGGGCGGCGAGGTCGCGGTCCAGATCGGAGGCGGCACCGTACGGAGCCAGCAAGTTTTTTCGTTTTACGAACAAAAGGCGCGCCTGGGCTACAGTCTGACCGCGCGGGCGGGTTATGTGCTCGGCGATCGCACCATGGTCTTTGCCGAGGCCGGCTATGGCGGCTATCGCTACGATGTACGGCTGGCCAACGTCATCGATAACGATGGCAACGGGCCCGATGGCCTGGTCGGCGGCATCGGCATCGAGCGCCAGCTCAGCCGCAACGTCGCGGTTCGCCTACGTGCCCAGGCTGGCAGCGAACACGGACGAGTCCTACTCGGCCTGCCAATCCGCTTCTGACAACGGGGCGGCGGCCCGCCTTGCCTTTTGGCATGGTAGCCGCTATGCGCCGCCGCTTCCGGTCATGGTCATCCCTGGAGGCGTGGTCGGAAGCCTATATCCATTTTGTTTCGGAGTTACTGGAATGAGCGACACCCTTACGCTCGCCGCCGAGACGCGCGATCAGGTTGGCAAGGGAGCCTCCCGTTCGCTGCGTCGTGAAGGCCGCGTCCCCGCCGTGATCTATGGCCGCAATCAGGCCGCCGCGTCGATCCATCTCGAAGAGAAGGCCCTCGTCAAGGCGCTGATGACCGGTCATTTCTTCACCTCGGTCATCATGGTGGACGGTCAGCGCACGCTGGCGAAGGACGTCGCGTTCCATCCGGTCACCGACCGCCCGCTGCACGTCGACTTCCTGCGCATCGGCGAGCATGAGACCGTCACGGTCGCCGTGCCCGTCGTGTTCACCGACGAAGACCAGAGCGGCGTGAAGCAGGGCGGCGTCCTGAACGTCACCCGCCACGAGATCGAGCTGGTTGTCGACGCCGCCAACATCCCGACCGAAATCAGCATCTCGCTGAAGGGCGTGGCCGTGGGCGACTCGATCCACATCTCGGACGTGAAGCTGCCCAAGGGCGCCGAACCCGCGATCGACGACCGCGACTTCGCGATCGCCACGATCGTTCCGCCGACGGTCCCGACCGCCGCGGACGAAGCGGCCGATGCGCCGACCGAAGGTTCGGAAGAGGCCTGATCCGGCCTCGCTTTCCCATCCGGGCAAGCGAACGAAAAGAAGGGCAGGTGGCAGCAACGCCCCTGCCCTTTTTCGTGCCTGTCTCCAATCCTCCCCCAGCGAGCTTGGGGAGGATCAAAACAGAAGGGCCGCCGAACCCGAAGGTCCGACGGCCCCGCTCATCCCCGCTCGGGGACTCGTCGGAACGGAGGGGGTGTTCCGATTCAGCCCTGACCCTGGCTCAGAAAGCCGGTCAGTTCGGTCTTGGACACCGCCTTGTCCTTGTCGGTATCGGCCTGGGCAAAGGCGCTGCCGATCCATTTCTTGGTGGCGGGCGCATCGGCCTTGGTCGACGGATCACTTTGCGACTTCAGCGCGACCATCCACTGGGCGAACTCGGCCTTGTTCAACTTGCCGTCGCCGTCCTTGTCATAGGTCGGGAACTGCGTGTCGACGACCTGGGCGATCTGGCTGCCGGTCGCCTGCACCTGGGCGGGCGCGGCGGGCTCTGCGGTGGGCTGCGCCGGATCAGCGGAGGTTGCCGGGGCATCCTGTGGCGCGGCTGGTGTGGTCTGGGCTGGCGCAGGCGTAACCTGTGCAAGAACGGGGGCAGACACCATCATCGCGGCGCCAAGAAAAGCATATTTCATCATCTCGTCTCTCCCTTACTCTGGTCGAACGATGACTATGAAGACCGGGAACGCATCTTCGTCATTAGTGATACGATCCCGTTCTGCATTATGCCATATGGGAATTGCACCTTCGGATTTGAAGGCTCGGCTCGTCCCTGCTAACGGCACGGCACGCCGTGATTCCGAGAGGGAGTGCACGGTAAGCCGTGCCGTTTCCACGACCTGAGGTGCCTCGATGATTCCGCGCTATTCCCGTGCCCCCATGACCCGGATCTGGGACCCGCAGACCCGCTTCCGCATCTGGTTCGAGATCGAGGCGCACGCCACCGATGCACTCGCCGAGCTGGGTGTCGTACCCAAGGAAGCCGCCGCGCGCATCTGGGAAGCCGATAAGGCGGCGGGCGATTTCGACATCGCGCGTATCGATTCGATCGAGGCCGAGACCAAGCACGACGTCATCGCCTTCCTGACCCATGTCGCCGAGCGGACCGGGCCGGAGGCACGCTTCCTGCACCAGGGCATGACCTCGTCCGACGTGCTCGACACCTGCCTGGCGGTGCAACTGGCCCGCGCCGCCGACATCCTGCTCGAGGACCTGGACGCGCTGCTCGCCGTCATCAAGCGCCGCGCGATCGAGCATAAGCTGACCCCGACCATCGGCCGCAGCCACGGCATCCATGCCGAGCCGGTCACCTTCGGCCTGAAGCTGGCGCAAGCCTATGCCGAGTTCGACCGCAACCGCGCCCGCCTGGTCGCGGCGCGCGCCGATGTCGCCACCTGCGCCATCTCGGGCGCGGTCGGCACTTTCGCGAACATCGACCCCAGCGTCGAGGCGCATGTCGCCGAGAAGATGGGACTGACCGTCGAGCCCGTCTCGACCCAGGTCATCCCGCGCGATCGCCATGCGATGTTCTTCGCGACGCTGGGCGTCATCGCCAGCTCGATCGAGCGTCTGGCGACCGAAGTCCGCCACCTCCAGCGCACCGAAGTTCTGGAGGCCGAGGAATATTTCTCGCCCGGCCAGAAGGGCTCGTCGGCGATGCCGCACAAGCGCAACCCGGTGCTGACCGAGAATCTGACCGGCCTGGCCCGCATGGTGCGCGGTTACGTCACCCCGGCGCTGGAGAATGTCGCTTTGTGGCATGAGCGCGACATCAGCCACTCCTCGGTCGAGCGCTATATCGGCCCCGACGCGACCATCACCCTCGACTTCGCGCTCGCGCGCCTGACCAGCGTGATCGACAAGCTGGTCGTCTATCCGGCGCGGATGGAGAAGAACCTCAACAAGATGGGCGGCCTCGTCCATTCGCAGCGCGTCCTGCTGGCGCTGACCCAGGCGGGCGTGAGCCGCGAGGACGCCTATCGCCTCGTTCAGCGCAACGCGATGAAGGTGTGGGAGTCGGACGGCGAACTGTCGCTGATGGAACTGCTGAAGGCCGATGCCGACGTGACGGCGGCGCTGTCGCCCGAGGAGATCGAGGCGCGGTTCGACCTCGGCTATCATTACAAGCATGTCGACACGATCTTCGCGCGGGTGTTCGGCGAAGCGTGACCCGGAGGGGAATCTCCCGAGCGTAATGACGCTTGGATAGGGACTCCCCTCCCCCAGCCCCTCCCGCCTGCGGGAGGGGAGTTTCTTCAGGAAACGCGCGGCCCCTTTTACCTCTCCCCTCCCGCAGGCGGGAGGGGTTGGGGGAGGGAACAACAGTGATTACCCAGCCAAAAGGCTGGTAAGTCCCCTCACCCCACCCAACCGGCCAGCCAGTCCGCCACCGCCTGCGGCGTCATCGCCCGCGCATCGGCCAGCGCCGTCTCGCGGCCCGCATTGACCAACCTGTTGGTCTTGGGATCGACGATCAGCACCGCGGGCACACCCGCCAGCCGCCCCTTGATCCCATAGGATGCGGGGATATCCATATTCTGGTCGAACCGACCGACATCGACCGTCACCACCTCGAAATGCTTGGCGATGAAGGGGCGCATCTGCGGCGTGTCGATCACGCCCGCCAGCAACCGGCAGTCGAGGCACCAGTTGCCGCCCAGATCGATCAGCACCCGCTTGTGCGCCTTGATCGCGCGGGCGCGCGCCGCCGCGATCTCCGCCTTGGCGTCGCCTGCGTGATAGGGCAGCGGCAGGGGCTTGGGCAGCGCCTCGAAGCTGGCGATGCCGACACGCGGCGCCGATACCGGCGCGGCGGCGGGGAGCAGCGCGCACGCGGCGACCAGGGGCAATAGGGTTTTCCACGGCGACATGACATTCTCCCTCATTCGACACGCCATTGGAGCGCGCTCATCGCCGCAATGCAATATGGCTTTGCTTGGGGACGCCAGGCCTGTCCTATGCATTGCTTGCGGGGATCAGCGTCGGCACGTTGCGCACCGCCAGCAGCCAGCGGTAAAAGGCGTCGACGATGTACATGCGCGTCGTCGTCGGCTCGACCGTCAAACGCGTGAGGCCCTGGAGGCATTCGGGCGCATTCACGATCATCGCCTGTTCCAGCCCACGGACCAGATCGCTACCCTGTTCGGCATGAACCAGCCGCGTGGCGAGCACCGGCTGGGTCTGGACCAGGCAGGCGGCCAGCGCGAAGCCCGATAATTCCGGGTTCCGGCGATAGCGGTTATGCTGGGTTTCGACCACGCGGAAACGGGCCCGTACTGCCGGATCGAAGGTCTGCGCCGCATCCAGCGCGGCATTCGGCACGAAACGGCGCAGCACCTGTTCGAGAAGGATCGTGCGATCCAGATAGGATGCCCCAGCCGCCATGACATCCGGCGCGGCCGTGCTGCCGGGGGGCGGATAACAGCCGAGATTGGTCACCGTCACCAGGCCCTGCGCATAGACGGTGCTGGCAAGATGGGGCGGCCCCTCCACCGCCTTGCGAAGCCAATCGCGACGCACCTTCTTGAAAGCACAGGACAAGAACTGGTCGGCCCGTTCATAGGCGATATTGGCCGTTACATTGCCGTAAGGTGCCCAATGAACATTGACCGGCAGCTTGGTGCGGGGAATTTTCAGGGCGCGGACGATGATCTCGTCCGATGATCCGCCGTCAGGCAGAGGGGGTGCAGCGACATTAGCGGGCGGCGCGTCTTGCCCCGATGCAGGACTTACCAGAAACGCACCGACCGCCAGCAGGCACACATATCGTCCACGCATCGCAACACTTCCTCCCAAAAGCGGCAATGCAATCATGACGCCGTTCATCGATGAGAGTCAACAAAGCCGGAGTGGCCATCACTCCGGCTTTGTTATGTCACCTGTTCATTCGTCTATTGTGACAGGGATCACTCCCCCGCGAAGACGCTCTTCAACTTGGCAAAAAAGCCTTGGCTTTCAGGGCATTCGTCGCCCGTCTCGGTTTCGCGGAAGAGTTCGAGCAGTTCGCGCTGGCGGGTCGACAGGCGGGTCGGCGTCTCGACCTCGATCTGGATGACCAGATCGCCGGTGCCGCGTCCTTGCAGGACAGGCATGCCTGCGCCGCGCTGGCGGAGCTGCTTGCCAGACTGGATACCCGCCGGGATCTTGATCTCATGGGTGCGGCCGTCGAGGCCGGGGATGGACAGCGAGCCGCCCAGGGCCGCCGTCGTGAAGCTGATCGGCGCACGCGCGAACAGGGTCGTGCCCTCGCGCTCGAAGATGGCGTGCCGCTTCACATGGAGGAAGATGTAGAGGTCGCCCGCCGGTGCCCCCCGCGCGCCAGCCTCGCCCTCGCCGGTCAGGCGGATGCGGGTGCCTTCGTCGACGCCCGCCGGGATGTTCACGGCCAGCGTCTTGGTCTTCTCGACGCGGCCGTCGCCGCGACAATCCGGGCACGGATCGGCGATGATCCGGCCCGCGCCCTGGCAGACCGGGCAGGTCCGCTCGACTACGAAAAACCCTTGCTGCGCGCGCACCTTGCCGTGGCCACCGCACTGCTGACAGGTCTTGGCGCTAGTCCCGGCCTTGGCGCCCGTACCGTCACACGTGTCGCAGGCGGCAGAGACATCGACCGTGATCTCGGTCTGCTTGCCGTGGAACGCCTCCTCCAGCGTGATTTCCATGTCGTAGCGCAGGTCCGCGCCGCGACGCGGGCTTTGCCGCCCACCGCCGCGTCCGCCGCCCATGAATTCGCCGAAAACGCTTTCGAAAATGTCGGAAAAGGCGCCGAAATCCTGCGCGCCGCCGCCACCGCCGCCGCCCATGCCCTGCTGGAATGCGGCATGGCCATAGCGGTCATAGGCCGCCCGCTTCTGGGGGTCCTTCAGACAGTCATAGGCTTCGCTGATCGCCTTGAACTTGGCCTCGGAGTCCTTGCAGCCCGCATTGCGGTCCGGGTGGTACTGCATGGCCAGCTTGCGGTAACGCGACTTGATCGTCGCATCGTCCGCCGTGCGCTCGCATTCGAGCAGTTCATAATAGTCGATCGTCGTGCTCATGCCCGGTCTCGCCCCGTCCGCTTGTGCGCGGCCCGCCGACCATCCGTGCCGTCAGGCCGGACGGAGCGGACGCCCAAGCGCTTCGCCACTTCATGCCCCGAAAGGCGGTATTCAAACGTCAAAGCCATGGCCCGGCCCGCCATGTGGCAGACCGGGCCGACAGCCTTACTTGGTGTCGTCGACTTCCGAGAATTCGGCGTCAACCACATCGTCCTGCTTGGCCGCCCCTGCGTCGGCAGACGGCGAGGCTTCGGCCTGCTGCTGCTTTTCGTAGATCGCCTGGCCCAGCTTCATCGCGACCTGAGCGAGGGCCTGCGCCTTCTCGTTCATGGTGTCGGGGTTGCCACCCTCGACCGCCGTCTTGGTCTCGGCGATCGCCGCCTCGATTTCCGACTTCAGCGACGCGTCGACCTTGTCGCCATTGTCGGCCAGCTGGCGCTCGGTGGTGTGGATCAGCGACTCGGCGTTGTTCTTGGCCTCGGCCTCGGCACGACGCTTCTTGTCCTCTTCCGCGAACTTCTCCGCGTCACGGACCATCTGGTCGATGTCGTTGTCCGATAGACCGCCCGATGCCTGGATGCGGATCTGCTGCTCCTTGCCGGTGCCCTTGTCCTTGGCCGAAACGTTGACGATGCCGTTGGCGTCGATGTCGAACGTGACCTCGATCTGCGGCACGCCGCGCGGTGCAGGCGGGATGCCGACCAGGTCGAACTGACCCAGCAGTTTGTTGTCCTGCGCCATCTCGCGCTCGCCCTGGAAGACCCGGATCGTCACCGCGTTCTGGTTGTCGTCGGCGGTCGAATAGACTTGGCTCTTCTTGGTCGGGATCGTCGTGTTGCGGTCGATCATCTTGGTCATGATGCCGCCCAGCGTCTCGATACCCAGCGACAGCGGGGTCACGTCGAGCAGCAGCACATCCTTGACGTCGCCCTGCAGCACGCCCGCCTGGATCGCCGCGCCCATGGCGACGACTTCGTCCGGGTTCACGCCGGTATGCGGCTCCTTGCCGAAGAAGCTCTTCACGACCTCACGGACGCGCGGCATGCGGGTCATACCGCCCACCAGCACCACGTCGGCGATCTCGTCGGCCTTCATGCCCGCATCGGCCAGCGCCTTCTTGCACGGCTCCAGCGTGCGCTGGATCAGGTCCTCGACCAGACGCTCGAGGTCCGAACGGGTGATCGACTTGACCAGGTGCTTCGGGCCGTTCTGGTCGGCGGTGATGAAGGGCAGGTTGACCTCGGTCGACTGGGCCGAGGACAGCTCGATCTTCGCCTTTTCGGCCGCTTCCTTCAGACGCTGGAGCGCCAGCTTGTCCTTGGTGAGGTCGATGCCCTCGTCCTTCTGGAAGCCCGACGCCAGGAAATCGACGATCTTGTTGTCGAAGTCCTCGCCGCCCAGGAAGGTGTCGCCGTTGGTCGCCTTCACCTCGAACACGCCGTCGCCGATCTCCAGGATCGAGATGTCGAAGGTGCCGCCGCCAAGGTCATAGACCGCGATCGTCTTGCCGTCCTGCTTCTCCAGGCCATAGGCCAGAGCAGCCGCCGTCGGCTCGTTGATGATGCGCAGCACTTCGAGGCCAGCGATCTGGCCGGCATCCTTGGTCGCCTGGCGCTGCGCGTCGTTAAAGTACGCAGGCACGGTGATGACCGCCTGGGTCACCGTCTCGCCGAGATACGATTCGGCGGTTTCCTTCATCTTCTGCAGCGTGAAGGCCGAAATCTGCGACGGGCTGTAATCCTTGCCGCCCGCATTGACCCACGCGTCGCCGTTCGGACCGCGCGCGATCGCATACGGAACCAGCTCGGTGTCCTTCTTGGTGACGGGATCGTCGAAGCGACGGCCGATCAGACGCTTCACCGCGAAGATCGTGTTGTCGGGATTGGTCACCGCCTGGCGCTTGGCAGGCTGGCCGATCAGGCGCTCGCCATCCTTGGCGAAGGCGACGATCGACGGCGTGGTGCGCGCGCCTTCCGCGTTTTCGATGACCTTGGGCTTGCCGCCCTCCATGACAGCGACGCAGCTGTTGGTGGTGCCGAGGTCGATGCCGATCACTTTTGCCATAAGTCTCTAAATGCCCCTCAAGAACATAGTCTGGAAGTCCAATGCCGGGGTTCGCCGGTCCCGAAAGCGGCAACCCGAAAACCCCGTTCACGAAGGCGGATATAGGTGGGCGTTTTGTTGCCGCAAGATTGGATGGAACCTAGGGTCGCGTCAGGATTTGCCGAAACGGAAGGGTTTGTCATGCGTCGCGCCATTTTTATCAGCCTTTGGGCGCTGGCCGGGGCGGCGGCGCTGGGCGGATGCTCGGCGAAGCCCGAGCTGTCGAGCGATGCGGGTTGGGTGCGGCTCGCTGCCGTGCCGGGACGCCCTGCGGCGGCTTATTTCGTCATTCATGGCGGCCCCAAGCCCGTCGATCTGATCGGGGTCAGCAGCGATGTCGCGATCACCAGCGAGATGCATGAGGGCGGCATGGCGATGAAAAAGGTCGATGCCGTGCCCATCCCGGCGGGCGGCACCGTCGCCTTTCAGCCGGGCGGGCGCCATGTGATGCTGTACGACATGAATCCAGGCGTGAAGCCGGGGCGGATATTGTCGCTGCTCCTGACCTTTTCGGACGGCACGCGGCTACGCCAGGGGGCACGGGTGATCGCGGCGGGCGATCCTGCGCCGCAAGGCTGATGGCTATCAAGCGCCCCCTCACCCCGGCCGAAGAAGCGCTGGCGCGCGGCGTGTTCGGCGACGCGATCGACTATGCGCAGGTGCGGCTGTCGCCGACCAAATGGGCGTTCTTCCAGCCGCGCGACACGGTGATGGCACCGTGCGGGTGTATCCATTTCCACCCGAAGGGCGATCTGTGGCGCGAGGATTTCGGGTCCTGCCCCCTCCACGAACAGGGGCTGTTCATCCATGAGATGGTGCATATCTGGCAGCACCAGCGGGGTATCTTCCTACCGCTGAAACGCCATCCCTTCTGCCACTACACCTATGCGATGAAGCCGGGGCAGCCCTTTGCCCGCTATGGGATCGAGCAGCAGGCGGAGATTGTCCGTCATGCGTTCCTGCTGAAGCGTGGCGCGGTGGTCGCGGGGGCGCCGCCGTTGGCGCAGTATCAGACGCTGGTGCCGTTTCGAGGGACTGACTGAGAGGTTTTGCTTGGGGCGCAGGCCCTCCCCCAGCCCCCCGCAAGCTAATATCCGGGAAAAGCCCGGATTGTTCGATCATGGTTAATTTCGTCAACCATCTTTTTCGCGCGCGGGGCCTCCCGCGCTCGTCACGGGATGGGAGTTACCATGACGGTCATCAACACCAACGGCGCCGCGCTTCGTGCGATGGCGGCCACGCAGCGCGCCAATACCGATCTGGCGCAATCCATGGCGCGGATGTCATCGGGCCAGCGGATCAATTCGGCCAAGGACGACGCGGCCGGGCTGGCGATCAGCAGCTCGATGACCGCGCAGATCTGCGGCATGACGCAAGGCATCCGCAACGCGATGGACGGCGTCTCGCTGGTCCAGACCGCCGACGGCGCGCTGACCGAAGTGTCCAACATGCTGCAACGGGTGCGCGAACTGGCGGTACAGGCCGGGTCGGGGACGTACAGCATGAGCGACCGCGCCGCGCTTCAACTGGAAGTGGCCGCACTGTCCACCCAGATCGACGCGACACTTCGCAACGCCTCATTCAATGGCGTGGCGTTGTTCAATGCCAACGCGCCAGTCTATGACAGCAACAATCAGCTGGTGGATGCCAGCGTAAAGCTGAACGTTCAGGCGGGAGCGAACGTCACCGACACCATTCCGGTCGTTATACCACCCATACCCACGCAATATTTTCGAGACACCGTAAACGGCTACTGGTCATCACGGTATCAAGCACCCCTGACACAACCGCAATCCTATAACCCTGTCACCAACGGCGCCACGCCGCATCTGGTAACTTTCGACGACTATATGGCGCGAGGGAAGATCGCCGGTGCGGACATCAATCGAGAGGACATCGGGCGGATCGTTTATCAGCAGCCGGGGGATCAGTGGTATGATCGAAACGGCTCTACCTACAGCACCGGATATACGTTCGATGAATACGTCCAGCGAAGCCAATTCTCGCTGACCGACGAGCTTAACGTCACCAATCGCTACCGCACCGACAATACGCTCAAGCGTGTCGACGACTTGTTAACGACCGTGGCAAGCGCCCAAGGGCAACTCGGCGCGACCGCGAACCGGCTGCAATCGGCGGTAAGCACGCTGACCAGTAGCACGACCAACTTGTCGGAGGCGCGCTCCCGCATCGCCGACACCGATTATTCGGAAGAATCGGTAAAGCTCGCCCGCGCGCAGATTCTCGCCCAGGCTTCGACCGCGATGCTCGCCCAGGCCAATCAGAGCCAGAAAGACGTGCTGAAACTGCTCGGCCAGTAACGAAAAAGGGCGGCCCCGAAGGACCGCCCTTTCGTCATCCGTCCGGAACGCCCGATCAGTCGGGCTTCTTGGCCACTGCGACCAGCGCGGGGCGGAGCAGACGGTCCTTGATCATATAACCCGACTGCATTTCCTGCACGATCGTGCCCGGCTCCTGGTCGGAGGGCATTTCGATCATCGCCTGATGCTTGTTCGGGTCGAGCGCCTGGCCCATCGCCTCGATCTTGGTGATGCCGTGACGGCCCAGCACGCTGTCCAGCTCGCGGCCGGTCGCGTCGAGGCCGGTCACCAGACCCTTCCACTTGTCGTCGGTGCGCAGATCGGCCGGGATCGCCGCCAGCGCGCGCTGGAGATTGTCGGCGACCGACAGCACGTCGCGGGCAAAGGCGGTCGCGGCATAGTTGCGCGCATCCGCCGCTTCCTTTTCCGCGCGACGACGGACATTCTGATTTTCGGCCTGGGCGTAGAGATATTGCTGCTTGGCCTCGGCCAGCTGGTTCTCCAGCTCGGCCAGACGGTCCTGACCCGCCACTTCGGGCGCGGCCTCGGCCGTTTCCTCACGCAGGTCGTTCTGGGGTTCGTTGGTCGTGTTGTCGCTCATCATAATCCCTGTTCAGCCCATCATGCGGGCGAGCGTTGCCGCCGTGAAATCCACCATGGGCACGACGCGGGCATAGTTCAACCGCGTCGGCCCGATTACACCGACCACGCCGACCACTTGGCCGTCGAGGCCACGAAACGGCCTGGCGATCACCGAAGATCCGGACAGCGCGAACAATTTGTTCTCCGCGCCGATGAAGATGCGGGTCGAATCGCCTGCGCGCGCCGAATCCAGCAGATGCGCAATCTCCTGCTTGCCCTCCAGATCGTCGAGCAGGTCGCGCACCCGCTCCAGATCGGCGGCGGCGGCGGCATCGATCAGCCGCCCCTGCCCGCGCACGATCAGGATCGGCCGCCGCTCGCCATCCTCGCTCCAGACCGCCAGCCCCTGTTCGACCAGCGCCCGCGCCGCTCCGTCCAGCGCCGCGCGGCCCGCCGCCAGCTCGCGCTCCAGACGCTCACGCGCCTGACCCAGGGTGAGGCCCGCCAGCGTCGCGGACAGATAATTGCCCGCCTCGACCAGCGCGGACGGCGTCATGCCCGGCGGCAGTTCGAGCACGCGGTTCTCGACCGCGCCGTCCTCGGCCACCAGCACGGCGAGCGCCTGGGTTGGCGACAGCGGCACGAAACCGATCGAGCGCAGCTTCATCTCGCGCTTGGGCACCATGACCAGGCCCGCACAGGCCGACAGCCCCGACAGCACCGCCGTCGTCGCCGCCAGCGCTTCCTCGACCGGACCGGAACGGGCGGCACGCGCCTCGATCGCGGCGCGTTCCTCGATGCTCGGCTCCATCGCGTGCATCATGCCATCGACGAACAGCCGCAGCCCCATATCGGTCGGCATCCGCCCCGCACTGGTATGCGGCGCCGCGAGCAGTCCGCGCTCCTCCAGTTCCTGCAACACGTTGCGGATCGAGGCGGGCGACAGGTTGATCCCCGACAGCGCGATGGTCTTCGATCCCACCGGCTGGCCGCTGGTCAGATAGCTGTCGACCACCACGCGAAAAATATCGCGCGCCCGGTCGGTCAGCTCAGTGATCGGAAGTGTGACCATGACGGAAATGTAGGCATTGCAACGCACCCACTCAACCGCGATCGGAAGACACTCTCTTCTTCTCCGCGCCCTCTGCGCCTCTGCGCGCAAAAAAGAAGAATCGTTCACGCGGAGGCGCGGAGACGCGGAGGAAGAACCGAACGATCTCCGCGGCTCCGCGTCTCCGCGTGAGAAATTTCGCGCAGAGGCGCAGAGGGCGCAGAGAAGAAGAGGGTCTTCCGATCGTCACCGTCCTCTCTGGCGCATCGCGTGGGGTCCGGTTAGGGCTGTCGCCAAGGAACAAGGAGAAGACTATGCGCCCGTCCGGCCGGATGCCCGACCAGATGCGTCCCATCACGATCGAGCCGAATTTCACCCGCCACGCCGAAGGATCGGTGCTGATCGGGTTCGGCGATACCAAGGTGCTCGTCACCGCCAGCGTCGAAGAACGCGTGCCCCCCTTCCTGCGCGGCAAGGGCGAAGGCTGGGTCACGGCCGAATATGGCATGCTCCCCCGCGCCACCCATACGCGCGGCAGCCGTGAGGCGGCCAAGGGCAAGCAGTCGGGCCGCACCCAGGAAATCCAGCGGCTGATCGGCCGTAGCTTGCGCGCCGTCTGCGACCTGAAGGCACTGGGCGAGCGGCAGATCACGATCGACTGCGACGTGATCCAGGCCGACGGCGGCACCCGCACCGCCGCCATTTCGGGCGCGTGGGTTGCACTGCGTATGGCGGTCAACAAGTTGCTGGCCGAGGGCAAGCTGACCAGCGACCCGATCCGCAACAAGGTCGCCGCCGTCTCCTGTGGCATCCATCAGGGCACGCCGGTCCTCGACCTCGACTATATCGAGGATTCGAACGCCGATGCGGACGCCAATTTCGTGCTGATCGAGAACGGCCACATCGCCGAGGTCCAGGCGACCGCCGAGCACGCGACCTATGACGAAGAGGCGCTGCTGCGCCTGCTCCGCCTGGCGCGCATGGGCTGCACCGAGATCTTCGCGGCGCAGGACCGGGCGATCCGCGCATGAGCGGCGAAGGCAACGGCCGCCAGGCGATCCGCAAGCTCGAACCCGGCAAGCTGGTGCTGGCCAGCCACAATAAGGGCAAGATCGTCGAGTTTCGCGAATTGCTGGCACCTTACGGCGTCGAGGTGATCGCGGCGGGCGACCTGGACCTGCCCGAGCCGGAGGAGACCGGCACCACCTTCGTCGCCAATGCCGAGCTGAAGGCGCTGGCGGCGGCCGACCTGTCCGGCCTGCCTGCGCTATCCGACGACAGCGGGTTGTGCGTCGAGGCGCTGGGCGGCGATCCGGGACTGTTTTCCGCCCGCTGGGCGGGGCCGGAGAAGGACTTCGCCATGGCGATGCGCGCGGTCGAGGATCGGCTGAACGAAGAACCCGACATGGCGCGCGCGGCGCACTTCGTATGCGCGCTGGCGGTCGGCTGGCCCGACGGGCATGTCGAATGGTTCGAGGGCCGCGTCGACGGCACCATCGTATGGCCGCCGCGCGGGGACAAGGGCCATGGCTATGACCCGATCTTCCAGCCGATCGGTTATACCGAGACCTTCGCCGAGATGGACCAGGACGAAAAGAACCGCATCAGCCACCGCGCCGATGCGTTCGGCCAGCTGGTCAAGGCGGTGTTCTGATGCCGAAGGTGCCGGGGGCTTATCCAGGCCCCCAGCACCGCCCTGCAAAACCGTGCCGCATGGCGCCGGCGCTTGCGGACATTCGGGGATAGCGATGTTCAATCTGTTGATGGCCTATGACGATACCGATTGGGACCAGCCCGTCGGCGAGTGGCATCAGGACGAATTTTCGCTGTCCCGCTATCTGGAATATACCGATCCGGAGATTGCCGGATTGCTCCAGCCCGTTTCCAGCGAGACGCTGGCATTGCTGGAGGATCTGCCCACGCTGTTCATGAGCGAGTTGAAGGGCGACAGCGAAGGCGATCATCCCGATTACGTCACGATGCGGGTCGGCCGTATAGCGTCTCTGCGTGTCGCGGACGGTACGATCGGCTTCGATTTTCAAATCGACGTCGATTTCGGCCGCGTCGCGATCCCCGACCGGCGGGCGTTCGAAAAGGCGCTGACGCTCGGCCGCTGGGAACTCACCCGAACGCATTGGGCGATCAAGTCGGGCGATCTGGGCGATGCCCTGGCCGAACTCGGGCTCGATCTACCCGAGCGGGCGGATGCCGATCAAGTGGACGCGTCCGGCGTGATGACGGGTATGACGCCGCCCGAGAATGTCGATATCGTCGAGACGCTCGAGCAGTATCTTGCCATCGTCCTGGACGAGACCGCGATGGCTGGCGACCAGATTTTCTATCGCGGCCATTCGGACAAATCCTACCGTCTGGAGCCCTCGCTCTTCCGCAAGAACGCGACCGGCGGTCCGCGTTATCTGCGCGACGAGGACCGCATGGTCCGCGAACTCCTGTCCGAGCGACCGGGCGATTTCGCGAGCGATCTCTACATGATCGACAAGCTGGTCCGCATGCAGCATTTCGGCCTGCCCACCCGATTGCTCGACGTGACCTCCAACCCACTGGTCGGGCTGTATTTCTGTTGCTCGGGCGCAAAATTCGACGAGGACGGGGCGGAGATCGACGGCGAAGTCATCATCCTGTCGACGCGCAAGGCGGATATCAAATTCTACGATTCGGATACCGTCAGCTGCATCGCCAATCTCGCCATGCTGCCCGACGAATATAAGGAGCGGATGAAGACCGGCCTGCCGCCCGAGGATTTCAACAAGACCGATGAATGCCGAAGGCTGCTGCACTTCATCGGCGCGGAAAAGCCCTATTTCAAGCCGCTGATCGATCCGAAGGATCTTGGACGGATCGTCTTCGTCAAGGCCCGCAACTCCAATGCACGGATATCGTCGCAGTCGGGGGCCTTCCTGCTCTTCGGCCGCGATGCCATCCTGCCCGAGACGGGGCATAGTTCGCTCAACGTCCGGCGCATCGTCGTGCGCAGGAAGCGCGAAATCCTGGCGCAACTCCACCGCATGAACATCAAGTCGAGCACCATCTATCCCGGCATCGAGAAGACGACGGCGGAGATCGCCCGCGAATATGACAATCAGGGCTGACCGAAGGTAAGGCCGAGCCCCACGGCCTATTTCCGGGAAAGCCGCTTCTGGTTGGCGGTGACGGCCCGGTGCACCGGGGCCATCGCCTGGACCGGCATCGATGCGCCGATCAGCATCGCGCGGGCCATCGCTTCCCATGCATCGACCACCCCGCCGCGCGGGTCGTGCCGCGACAGCTTGGACAAGGCGGCCTGATCGCGGTTCCAGACCTTGGCCGACTGGTCGAACGCCTTCACCTTCTCGCTGACCATCAGGGTCATCTCGGCTGCCGAGGACGTGCCGGTCGCCATCGCGCCCATGCGGGTGGCGATCACGCTCTGCGCGCTCAGCATCGCCTCGCTTGCCATCATCGCGAAGCGCGCGGGCGCGCTCCAGAAGGCCATCCACGCCATCGGATCATAGGGATTCGCCATCGCGTCTTTACCTTCCCGTCATGCTCGGCCGAGTCAGAAGGCCCGCTCGCCGAAGACGTTACCTGTCGGAGCATAGCGGCAAACCAGGAAGTCGTCGCGTGCATTGCTCGCCATCGCGCAACCGACCGCCGTGGAACGCGCCCAGACGATCTGGGTATAATGCGCGACATCGCCGAACTGGCCCGTCCGACTGGACTGCGGCACCGGCTGATTCACGAAATTGCGCTTTTCGGCGACCCAATGTCCCATCATTTCGTCATAGCGATAGGCCCCGCGCGTGCCGGTCCATAAGTTCTCACCCTGCCGCGTCGGCCCCTGCGGCTGTTCGGCGTGCTGGAACCGGCCGGTGTGCGCCAATTCCTGCGCATAGGCCAGCGCGCTCGCCGCCAGCCCTTCATCCCAGACGAGCGGTCGCAGGCCCAGCTCCGCCCGTGCCGCGCGGTGCCCCTCGAGCATCGCCTGGCGCAGCAGCCCCGCCCCACGCGGCGCCGGCGCGTCGGACGCGCGTTCCTCGACGACACGAGGCGGCGATCGTTCGACCCCGCCGGTCTGCGAGGGGATCATCGGACCACAGGCCGCCAGCGCCATGGCGGCGGCGGTCAGCGATAAGAGATGGCGAAGCGTGCGCATCGCCGCCATATCGGGCCCCATCATGTCCTCTGCAATATCGCCCTGTGCCTCCCCGACGCCCGCGCCGCTCGCTTTATATGTCCATTGGCCCTTCTGCGTGTCCAAATGCCCCTATTGCGACTTCAACAGCCATGTCCGCGAGTCGGTGGACCAGGCCGCCTGGGCCGATGCGCTGCTCGCGGACCTGGCGCATGAAGCGGCGGCGCTGCCGGGGCGGCAACTGACCTCGATCTTCTTCGGCGGCGGTACGCCCTCGCTGATGCCGCCCGCGACCGTCGCCGCGATCCTGGACGCGGCCGATCGGCATTGGGGCTTTGCCGAGGGGATCGAGATCACGCTGGAGGCCAACCCCTCCTCGGTCGAGGCGGCGCGCTTCGCCGACCTGGCCGCTGCCGGGGTCAACCGGGCATCGCTGGGCGTGCAGGCGCTGGACGACGAGGCACTGCGCTTCCTGGGCCGCGCGCATGGTGTCGACGAGGCGCTACGCGCGCTCCAGACCGCGCAAGAACAGTTCGGGCGGGTCAGCTTCGACCTGATCTATGCCCGTCCCGGCCAACCCCTGCCCGACTGGGAGGCCGAGCTGACCCGCGCGATCGGCTATGGCACCGAGCATCTGTCGCTCTACCAGCTGACCATCGAGCCGGGCACCCGCTTCGCGACCGAGGCGGCTGCCGGGCGGCTGGTCATCCCGGATGGCGATGCCGCCGCCGACCTGTTCGAGACGACCCGCGCGCTGACCGCCGCCGCCGGGCTGCCCGCCTATGAAACCTCCAACCACGCCCGAATCGGCGCGGAAAGCCGCCACAACCTGACCTATTGGCGATACGGCGATTACGCCGGGATCGGCCCCGGCGCGCACGGTCGCCGCGAAGGCGTCGCTACGGTGCGGCGCAAGAAGCCGGAGAACTGGATGGCAGCGGTCGACCGCAACGGCCACGGCATCGAACTGGAGGAAACCCTCCCCCCCACCACCCGCGCGACCGAGGCGCTGGTCATGGGCCTGCGCCTGACCGAGGGCGTCGACCTGACCCGCGTCACCGCGCTGGCCGACGGGCGCGACATGGTGAACCGTGCTGCGGTTGCCACCCTGTCGCAACAGGGCTTGGTCCGGCTGGATGGCGATCGGCTGATCGTCACCGAGGCGGGGGCGTTGCTGCTGGACGCGATCTTGCGAGAGGTCGTGGTCTAACGTCACCTCTCCGAAGGGCCTTGGGCGACACCGAAACGGCGGAATACGCAATGTCCGCATAGCTTCACCGTACGCTGTTGCAGCAAAACAACATGTGAACCGAAAATGAATGAATTTTCAGATTTTCACGCGGCCTTTTCCTCGGGAAATTCACTTAGATTAGGAATAGCACGCAAAAGCAGTCACTTGATCGGTGACATAGATCAGTAATACAATATATTATACTATATTGACCCTCGTTTTACCCTCTGCCTAAGTGATGTCCGAGGCCACACAAGGGAATTGGGGCCTCGCCAGATGTCACGTCCGATGATGGGCGGGCATATGAGGGGGATCATCACCGATGAGCATTCATACGATGCGGCGTCGCCGCAAAGGCATACTCTTGTCTGCTGCAGCCGCGATCGTCGCGGCGTCCGGCCTGACGGTCATTGCCGCGCCCGTGGCAGCGCAGGGCTATGTCAACGTCATCGCGGGCGGCTCGGTCACCGATGCCGCAGGCAAGCCGATTGCTGGCGCGACGGTGACGGTGACGTCGGATGCGCAGGGCTTTACCCGCAGCGCGACCACCGACCGCGACGGCAGCTACCAGATTCCGGAACTGCCGCCTGGCAGCTACAGCTTCACGATTAGTGCACCTGGCTATGCGACGTATCGCGAAGACAATGTCGCGCTGACCGCTGGCTCATCGTCGAACCGCTTTGCGCTGGGTGCCGAGAGCACTTCGGGTGAGATCACCGTGTCGGGCAAGCGCATCCGCACGTCCGATTTCGACAGCACCACGACCGGCGCGGTCATCGACGTTGCCGACATCGCCACCCGCCTGCCGGTTGGCCGCGACCTGCAATCGGTCATCCTGCTGGCGCCGGGCGCCAATGCCGGTGCGGGTGCATTCGGCGGCCTGCCGTCGATCAGCGGCGCGTCCGTTTCGGAAAACGCCTTCTTCGTCAACGGCTTGAATATCACCGACTTCCGTCGCAGCTTGGGCGCGGTCACGGTTCCGTTCGACTTCTATCAGAATGTCGAGGTCAAGACCGGCGGTTATGCGGCCGAGTTCGGTCGTTCGACCGGTGGTTTCATCAACGCGACGACCAAGTCGGGTTCGAACGAATTCCATGGCGGCATCCTGTTCAGCTGGAACCCGAACGACCTGCGATCGGCGACGAAGGACACGATCTACACGGACAACAAGCATGGGCGCTATGACGCGGCCACGATGACGGCGGAGCTGTCGGGCCCGTTGTGGAAGGATCACCTGTTCTTCTACGGCCTGTACCAGGCCCGCAACATCAACTCCGTCTTCGCAGGCCGGCAGTATTTCCCGGCGACCAATACGTTCCTGGGTACCTCGCGCACCTTCTACCGTACGGCCTCGCCCTTCTTCGGCGGTAAGATCGATGCCGTCATCACCAGCGGCCAGCGTCTGGAATTCACCTATTTCAACACGACCGGCGAAGGCACGTCGACCTATTACGGCAATACCAATTCGCTTGCCAACCGCTGGAACCCGGTGACCGGCCGCGATGGTCCGTATCAGGGTTATACCTATGGCCGTTACGGCGGCGCGAACTATGTCGGGCGCTATACCGGCGTGATGAGCAAGTGGCTGACACTGTCGGCCGCCTATGGCCGCAACGAAAATATTTCCTACGGCCAATCGATCAACGCGTCCAACTCGACCCTTCCGCCCGTGACCGATGCACGCACCGACCAAGCGATCAGCCTGACCAACCCTGGCGGCGCGATCAACTCGTCGAAGGACGTGCGTAAATTCTATCGCGGTGACGTCGACGTCTATTTCAAGGCGCTTGGCATGCACCATGTGCGCTTCGGCTATGACCGCGAAGAACTACTGTCCGACGTTCAGACGCTCGGAAGTGGTGGCGGCATCGGGTACACGATTCTTCGGGGCCGTGCGGGCGACCAATTCGGCGTGCCGGTCGGTACGGACTATGTTCGTCAGTCGAATTATGCCGTCGGCGGTGGCTTCCGTTCGTTGAACGATGCCTTCTATGCCCAGGACAGCTGGTCGCTGATGGAAAACCGGCTGAACCTGAATCTCGGCCTTCGTCTCGATCGCTTCACCAACCGCAATGGCGACGGTGCGGTCTTCTACAAGTCGGGCAACCAGTGGGGTCCGCGCCTGGGCTTCACCTTCGACCCGATCGGCAATCAGACCGACAAATTCTACGGCAGCTTCAGCCGCCTCTACATGCCGGTCGCCGCCAATACCAACATCCGTCTGGCAGGTGGTGAAACCTTCTATTGGCGCACCAATCTGTTCGGAGGCCTCGGTCCCAACAACATTCCGATCCTGGGCGCGCCGGTCCTATATTCGGGCGCTGTCGCCTGCCCCGATACCGGTATCGCCAATTGCGACGTGACCGGTACGGGTCGGGCCCCGGACACGCGCGGCCTGATCGCGCAGGGTCTGAAGCCCCAGTCGGCCGACGAATGGATCTTCGGCTACAGCAAGCGCGTCGATCGTTGGCGGTTCGAGACGTACCTGACGATCACCCGTCTTAACGAGGTTCTCGAAGACGCCGCGATCGACCGGGCGGTCAACAACTATTGCGCAGCGCAGAAGATCGCAGGCTGTGACAAGATCTGGGGCGGCTTCCATCAGTACGTCCTGATCAATCCGGGCCGCGGTGGTCCGATCACCCTGTCCGATCCGATCAACGGCGAATCGACGCCGCGTACCGTCAACTTCTCGGCAGCCGATCTGGGCTATGTGAAGGCAGAGCGCTTCCACCGGTCTATGACCTTCCGCGCGGTCCGCGACTTTGACGGCGTCTGGAGCCTGGAAGGGTCCTATGTCTATGGCAAGACGTACGGAAACTATGAAGGCGGCGTGAAGAGCGACAACGGACAGGGCGATACCGGCCTGACGCAGGACTTCGACCAGCCCGGTCTGCAGCGTGGCATGTACGGCTATTCGCCGAACGACCGCCGCCATGTCTTCAAGCTGTTCGGCAGCTATCAGTTCGGTCTCTTCAACGTCGGCGCCAGCTTCTCGGCCGCCGCGCCGCGCAAATATGGTTGTATCGGCACGGTTCCGCGCTCGGTCGACCCCTATGCGCGTGCCTATGGTGCGGCGGGTGCCTATTGCCAGGTCAAGCCCGACGGTACGATCAACACCGATCCGCTCGTGGCCTATCCGGTCCAGCTCGTCCGTCGCGGGACGGCATTCGATGGCCGCTGGCTCTTCACCGACGATATCGACATCTCGACGAAGATCCCGATCGGCCGCTCGAACGCCACGCTGCGTCTGACCGTGTTCAATTTCCTCAACCTGAAGACGCCGACCAACTTCAACGAGTTCGGCACGACTGGGAACGGCACGGCTTCGATCTACTATCGGACCGTCACCGGCTATCAGGGTGGCCGCAACGCCCGCCTGCAATTCCAGTACGCCTTCTGATCAATACCCCCAAGGGTTGTCCGGCTCACCAATCCGGACAACCCTGGACTTGGGGCCGGGATGAGCGATCATCCCGGCCCGCTTTTTATTCGGTCGGCATTCGAGGAAGATTACCCCCCGAACCCGGTCGGGGCCGGGCTGACCGTGATCGTGGTGCCGTCGCGGATTTCCTGGACCTCCAGCGCGCGTTCGGCGACGCCGTCGCGGCCGAAGCGGAAGGCGCCGTCGATGCCCGAGAAACCGTCCGATGCGCGCAGCCGCGTCTCGGGGAACGGCGCGTTCATCTTCCAGTCGCGCGCGATCCGCACGGTCAGCAGGACCGCGTCATAGCCCAGGCTGGACAGGCGATAGGGTGCGCTCCGGAACCGGGCCCGGTACTTCGTCGCATATTGGCGGTAGAGATTGTTCGACACGCTGGCGAACCACGCGCCGTTCAGCGCCGCCCGCGCGGCGATCCCCGATTCGGAATTCCACAGTTCGGTCCCCAACAGCCGGGTATTTGCACCCGATCCACGCTTGACGATCGGGGCCGCTACTGCCGCCGTCGCGCCGCCATCGGCGATCAGCACCGCGTCATAGGGTGCCTTGGCATTCAGCCGCTGCGCCGCCGCCGCGATGCCGCCCGCGACCCGGCCATAGGGCTGGAGCGAGACGACCTGCCCCCCTGCCCCCTCGACCGCACGCAGGAACGCGGTCGATGCGCGCTCGCCATAAAGGCCGTTGGGCACGAGGCCCGCAAAGGTCGTGACGCCGCGCCCCCGCGCATAGCCCACGACCCGGTCGATCGACTGGGCGGGCGTATAGCCCATCAGGAACGTACCGTTCCCCGCCACACCGGCATCGTTGGAAAAGCTGATGACCGGCACCCGCGCCGCGCGCGCGATCGGCGCGACCGCGCGGACATCCTCGGACAGGAGCGGCCCCAGGATCAGCTGCGCGCCCTCGGCGATCGCCTTTTGCGCGGCGGCGGCGGCGCCCGTCGCCGTGTCGTAATTGGTGATGCGGATCGTATCGGCCTGTGCATCGAGCAGCGCCATCATCGTGGCATTGGCGATCGACTGCCCCACCCCGGCATTGCTGCCCGACAGCGGCACCAGCAACGCGATACGGTGGCGCGCGGTGTCACGCGGCAGGCCGGCCTCCGGCTCGGTCGAGGGGCGCGGGCTGGTCGGCACCGGCCGGGTCTGCGGCTGGTCGACGGGGCCGCGCGGCACGATCGTCTGACAGGCGGCGAGCGCCAGCGTCGTCGCCAGCGCGACCGCGCGGCCCAACCGCCCGTGGCTACCCAGCGATACGCGATGGAAGCGGCCCCGAATAACGGCCCCCGGTTGTACGAACAGCCCTGCCTCTGTCATGACGATCCCCGTGACCCAATCCGAACACACTCTCGAACCCGGCCTGTACATCGTCGCGACCCCTATCGGCAATCTCGGCGATCTGTCCCCGCGCGCGGCCAACATATTGACAAACGCCGATG
This sequence comes from Sphingomonas fuzhouensis, assembly GCF_034659795.1. Classification (NCBI taxonomy): domain Bacteria; kingdom Pseudomonadati; phylum Pseudomonadota; class Alphaproteobacteria; order Sphingomonadales; family Sphingomonadaceae; genus Sphingomonas; species Sphingomonas fuzhouensis. Next base: position 143,669 of record NZ_JAXSQY010000001.1, on the reverse strand, counting down.
TCATCGCGGTCGAGGACAGCCGCGTGACCGCCGGACTGCTCCGTCATATCGGGGTCAAGCGGCCGATGCAGCCCTATCACGATCACAATGCCGAGCATGTCCGCCCCGGCCTGATCGCGCGCATGGCGACCCAGGCGGTGGCTTTGGTGTCGGACGCCGGAACCCCGCTGATCTCCGATCCCGGCTATAAGCTGGTACGCGATGCCCGCGCGGCGGGCCATGCGGTGGTGACGATCCCCGGCCCCTGCGCCGCCATCGCCGCGCTGACGCTGGCGGGCTTGCCGACCGACCGTTTCCTATTCGCGGGCTTCCTGCCGCCCAAGGAAAAGGCGCGCGCCGATGCAATTGCCGAGATCGCCGGCATCCGCGCCACCCTCGTCCTCTATGAATCGGGGCCGCGCCTCGCCGCGACGCTTACCGCCCTGGCGCAGGGGCTGGGCGACCGCGAGGCGGCGGTGACTCGCGAAATCACCAAGAAATTCGAGGAAGCGGTGACCGGCACCCTCTCCACCCTCGCCGCGCGCTATGCCGAGGGCGGGCCGAAGGGGGAGATCGCGATCGTCGTCGCCCCGCCGGGCGAAGCGCCGCCCGCGACCGAACAGGACGCCGACGCCGCGCTGGCCGAGGCGCTGACCCGCCTGCCGGTCGGCCGCGCGGCCAGTGAAGTCGCCAAGGCGCTGGGGCTGGACCGCAAGGCGCTCTATGCCCGTGCATTGACAATGAAGGACGGAAATTCAAGCGATTAGGGTGCCGCGTTAGCAATTCGGCAAGGGTCACGGGCGCATGTCAGATCAAGGAGCCGCTCCCCCCATGTATTCCTTCGAATTTCGCCGCGACATCAACCTGCTCGACATATGCTGGTCGGGGTTGTTCACGCCGGACATCGCGATGCGCTATGCGCGCGAACTGGTGGACGCGTTTCGACGCAGTGGCTTCCGCCCCGGCTATCGCCTGCGCATCGACATGAGCGCGATCACGGTCCAACCGAAGGATGCGATCATGACCGTGCACGAAGCGCTGAGCGATTTCCCCCGCGCCAGCCGCATCGCGATGGTGACGAGCAGCGCGATCGGGCGGCAACAGATACGGCGGCTGATGACCCAGCCCTATATGCGCGTGTTCGACAATGCCGACGATAGCCTGGCCTGGCTGACATCGCCGGAGGAAAGCCTCGCCTGAAGCCCCTGCCATGGGCTAGCAAAGCTCCATGTCGCGCGTCCCGCCCCACAGCCCCCGCCCACAGCATGACCGCCGTGCCGCCGAGGAGGTCGGCCGACGCGGCGAACGGCTGGCCGCATGGTGGTTGCGCCTGAAAGGCTGGTCGATCCTCGACCGCCGCGTCCGCACCCCTGCCGGTGAGGTCGACCTGATCGCGCGGCGCGGGTCGCTGGTCGCGTTCGTCGAGGTAAAGACGCGCAAGACCGCCGCCGAACTCGACTTCGCGATCGACGAACGGCGGCTGGCGCGGGTCGCGGCGGCGGCGGAAGTGCTGATGCCCAGCTATGCCGGGCCGAACGACGATATCCGGGTCGACGTGATCCTGCTCGCCCCCGGTACGCGGCCGCGTCACATCGAAAATGCCTGGTGCGGATGACGCGTGGGTGACAGGCGGGCGGTCAGCGACTACCTCCCCCTCGAAGATCGACCGAAGGAAGGAACGCCGCATGACCCAGTCGCTGACCGTCGCCGTCCAGATGGACCCGATGGACCAGATCAACATCGCGGGCGATTCGAGCTTCGCGCTGATGCTGTCGGCGCAGGCGCGCGGGCACCGGCTGTTCCATTATGATGCGGGCGACCTCAACTGGTCGGACGGCCATCTGTGGACCAAGGCGCATCCCGTCACCGTACAGCGGGTCGCGGGGGACCATTATAGCTTCGGCGAACCGGTGAAGCTGGACCTGGGCGACGAGGCCGATGTCGTGCTGATGCGGCAGGACCCGCCCTTCGACCTGGGCTATATCACCGCCACGCACCTGCTGGAGCGGGTCGCCGAGAAGACCTTGGTCGTCAACAATCCGCGCAGCGTGCGCAACGCTCCGGAAAAGGTCTTCGTCCTCGACTATCCGCAGTTCATGCCGCCGACGCTCGTCACCCGCTCGCTGGATGAGGCGCGCAGCTTTCTGGCGCAGCATGGCGAGATCGTCATCAAGCCGCTGCACGGCAATGGCGGCAAGGCGATCTTCAAGGTCGGGCGCGACGGCGCGAACCTGTCGGCGTTGATCGAGGTGTTCAATACCGCGTACCGCGAACCGCATATGGTGCAGGCGTTCCTGCCTGCCGTGGCCAAGGGCGACAAGCGCATCGTCCTGATCGACGGTGAGGTCGCAGGCGCGATCAACCGCCTGCCGGGCGAGGGTGAAATCCGCTCCAACCTGGCGGTCGGTGGATCGGCGGAGAAGACCAAATTGACGGCGCGCGAGCGCGAAATCTGCGCAGTGCTGGGGCCGGAGCTGAAGCGGCGCGGGCTGTTGTTCGTCGGGATTGATGTAATCGGCGGCGAATGGCTGACCGAGATCAACGTCACCTCCCCCACCGGCATCGTCGCGATCGAGAAATTCGACGGCACCGACGTCGCCGCCATGATCTGGGACGCGATCGAGGCGAAGGTCGCGGCGAAGGGCTAAAAATATTCCTCCCCTGCAAGGGGAGGTGGCAGGCCGAAGGCCTGACGGAGGGGTGTTGCCCCCATCGAGAACGGGACACCCCTCCGTCGCGCTACGCGCGCCACCTACCCGTGCCGGGGAGGAATGACACTTACGGAACCCTTGCCCCTCCCCATGCTTTTCCTGACCCGAGCAAGGAAGGGCATGTGCAATGGGTGCAACAACCATCGGCGCCATGGTGGGCGCGGCGATCGACGGGCTGTCGGGTGACGATGGCGTCGCCGATGGTGCCGTCATCGGCGCGGTGACCGCCAACGTCCTGAAGATCGTGCTGCCGCTCGCCATCACCTATGCGGTGGGCTGGGCGGTGCTGCGCGGTGCGGGTGAATTGAAGGACCGGGTTTTCGGAGAAGTGCAATGATCGGACGTATCATCGGCGCGCTCGTCGGGCGCGAAGTCAGCCGTCGTGACGGCAATAGCGGTTTGAAGGGTGCAGCACTCGGTGCGCTGGCGGTCGGCGGCATGCGCCGCCTGGGTCCGCTCGGCCTGCTGCTCGGCGGCGGCTATGCGGCCAAGAAGGCCTATGACCGGCACAAGGCCGGAAAGGCGACCGGCGCGCGCATCTGAACCCGGTTTCGGGACGCTGAAGTTGCCGCAGCGCGTCAGCCATGGCTTGACGCGCTGCAACAGCGTGCGTCAAAGGCAGACATGCCCAATTCGCCCGCTCATTCCGACGATCCCCACAAGCTGAAGCGCCGCGGCATGTTGTTCGTGCTGTCCTCGCCCTCGGGCGCGGGCAAGTCGACCATCGCGCGCAAGCTGCTGGCCGATGATACGGGCCTGCAAATGTCGGTGTCGGCGACGACGCGCGGGATGCGGCCGGGGGAGGTCGACGGCAAGGACTATCATTTCGTCGATCTGGAAGAATTTCGCCGCATGGTGGCGAATGACGAGTTCCTGGAATGGGCGCACGTCTTCGACAACCGCTATGGCACGCCCCGCGCGCAGGTCGAGGCGATGCTGGCGGCGGGCAAGGACGTGCTGTTCGATATCGACTGGCAGGGCGCGCAGCAGCTGTTCCAGATCGCGGGCGGCGACGTGGTCCGCGTGTTCATCTTCCCCCCCTCGATGGAGGAGCTGCGCCAGCGACTGGAACGCCGCGCCACCGACTCGGTCGAGGTGATCGACGCCCGCATGGCCCGCGCGACCAACGAGGTCAGCCACTGGGACGGATACGACTATGTCCTGGTCAATGACGATGTCGAACAGTGTTTCGAGGGGGTGAAGACGATCCTCCAGGCCGAGCGACTGAAGCGCTCGCGCCAGACCGGGCTGATCGGCTTCATCCGGAAGCTGACGACGAAGTGACCGTCATCCCGGCGAAAGCCGGGATTTCCGGCGTGCCTTACCCCAGCGCTGTCAGGAACAGGACCGCCGCGTCATATTCCCGGCGCTTCGCCGCCCGCGCTTCGATGGCGAGATAATCCTCGCCCCATATCTCGGCCTGAAAATCCTCGTCGACATGCGCGGCGGTCCAGACGGTATCGGCATCCGCCGCACCCTCCAGCAGCGCCAGCGCCAGCACCAGCGAGCCGGTGATCGTCACCACCGGTGACAATGCCGCCAGACGGAACGGGTCGAGCGCCGCGACCGCCTGCGCCAGTTGCTCGACGGTGGCGGCCGGCTGGGGCTGGTGCATGATCCCCGTGACCAGCGTGAAGTGGATATCATAGCGATCCCGCGCCCAATCGAGCAGCGGGTTCCACGCCGCATCCTGCCGCTCGACCAGTTCCGGTGGCGAATCGGCACGATAACAAAGCAGGTCGCTCTCGGCATAGCGCGCCAGCCCTTGCGCGAAGGGCATGGGGTCCGCCGCGATCCGGTCGATCGCCGCATTGGCGAGACCCGTCAGCGGCATGGCACGCGGATCGACCGTCTCCTCCACACCGCGCCACTCGCCCGCCACCGCCTCGGCCAGCGGAAGGGTCGGCAGCGCCAGCGGCACCCGACCCGGCGTACGCACCGGTCGGTCGTCCAGCCGCACCACCCGCTCGGCGTCGACCGTCACATCTTTCCAGAACCGCTTCATTCGCCCCCACTCCGCCAGCGGTGCGCAAGACCTGCCGGCACGATCGCGATCATGGCCAGCGCCGACAGGACAATGGCGATGCCCAGCGCCTTGTGCGGCCAGGCCACCCCGCGCGAGGCCAGCGCCACGCCGAACAACGCGCCCGCCACGCCGATCAGGCGCACACCCATGATGATGAACCAGCGCCGCCTGGCGCGCGTATCGCCGGTCATGGCCGCACCAGCAGCGCAGGCAGATCCGCGACATCCTGCGCCACCACATCGGCCCCTGCGTTCACCAGTTCGCGCACGTCATGATATCCCCAGGCGACACCGACCGCGAAGGCGCCCGCCGCCTTGCCCATCGCCATGTCGAAGCTCGTATCCCCGATCATCGCGACATCCGCCGCCGCCACGCCGGTTTCGGCCATCGCGGCGAACACCATCGACGGGTCGGGCTTGGAGGGATGCCGATCGGCGGTCTGCAACGTGACGAAATGATGGCTGAGCCCATGTTCCGCCAGCACGCGCGCCAGCCCGCGATCCGACTTGCCGGTCGCCACGCCCATCAGCCAGCCCTCCTCCGCCAGATGGTCGAGCAAAGCGGGGATGCCGTCGAACAGCGGCTCGGGCTCCATCGCGCCTGCCGTGCGCAGGCGGAAAAAGGCGGCCTTATAGTCGCTGGCCAGTTGGTGATGCATCCGGTCCGGCTGGTCGGGTGCCAGCACGCGCATCGCCTCGACCAGGCTGAGCCCGACGATTCGACGGATGGCAGTGGCGGGCGGCGGGGTCAGGTCGGCCAGGGTGAACGCCTCGACGGCGGCGAGACAGATATTGGCCTGGCTATCGACCAGAGTGCCGTCGCAATCGAACAGGGCAAGGCGCGGGCGCGTCATCGCCCCCTCCTATCGGCAAGGCGCACGCGGGGGAAGCATGACGTTTCGCATGAACAACAGCTAACAACCGCATTCAGCATCCGAACATGGCGAATCACTCATAAGGGCTTCAACGACGACGGGAATCATCCCGCCGCCGCCGGTTTGAAGATCAAGGGAGATCGTGATGTTCAAGAAGCTTTCGCTCGCTGCCGCCGCCCTTGCCGTCGGCGCCACGGCCATGGTTCCGACCGCTGCTTCGGCGCAGCGTTATTATGATCGTTACGACCGTGCCTATGGCGACGCCTATTCGGACGGTTACAATCGCGGCCCGCGTTACGATCGCGGCTATCGCGGTGATCGCGGCTATTATGACCAGCGCGGCTATGCCTATCGTGGGCCGCAGCGCTGCAACAGCGGCACGACGGGCACCATCGTCGGCGCGATCGCGGGTGGCCTGCTGGGCCGCACGATCGATACGCGGGGCGACCGGACCCTCGGCACGATCCTGGGCGGCGGCGCAGGTGCGCTGGCGGGCCATGCGATCGAAAAGTCGAACAACCCCGGCTATTGCCGCTGATCGTCGGGCTTGAGGGGGCACCCGTCCCCCTCACCCACAGTCACGGAACCCCGTCGTCCCATGTCGGCGGGTTTTTTTGATACCTATGCACCTTGCATAGCAAGGTACATGGCGTTACCGTTCGACCATGGATATCGGAAGCTGGCAATCGCAATTGCGCAAAGGGGCCGCCGAGCTGGTGTTGTTGTCGGTCCTGTCGCGCGGCGAGGCCTATGGCCTGGAGATTCTCGCGCGCATCCGGGCGGGCGGCGATCTGGTCAGCGAAGGGAGTCTCTATCCCCTGCTGGCCCGGCTGGAGAAAGCGGGCCGGATCGCAGGCCGCTGGGAATTGCCCGCCGAGGGCGGCAATCCGCGCAAATATTATCGCCTGACCCCGGAAGGGGCAGCGCTGGCCGAGGCGATGCGTGCCGCCTGGGTCGATTTCCGAACCACCATCACCACCCTTGTCGAGGATCAGCCATGACCGAGCCTGCCCGCCTCATCGCCGACTATGTCCGTCGCCTGCGCTGGTCACTTCAGGCGATCCCGGCCGAGGATCGCGCAGGGCTGACCCGCGAGATCGAAAGCCACCTGACCGACAGCCTCGCTGCAGGGCGCGACTCGCTCGACGCCGCGATCGCGGCAATGGGCCCGCCCCATGCGCTGGCGGCGCGCTATGTTCAGGAGTTCCGACTGGCCGGTGCGCTGGGCGACGATCGCCCTGCTCCTTTGATCCGGGCCATGCTGGTCCGGTCGGGACGCAGCGCGGCGGCGTTCGGCGCGGTGCTGGCGGCGATGCTGCTCTATCTGTTCGCGCTGTGCTTCGCGGCGGTCGCGATGGCGAAGCCGCTCTTTCCCAGCCATGTCGGGCTCTGGTCGCTGCCCCAGGGCTCGGCCTTCGGCATCCTCACCGATCCACCTGCCGCGCCGGAGATGATGGGGCTATGGGTCCTGCCGCTCGGGCTGGCCGGGGCGCTGGCCTGCTATGCGCTGGCGACGATGGTCCTGCGCGGTGCCGGACGACATGTGTTGCTGTCGTTCCACTGACCCTCCACGACACGGGGAGGTGGCAGGGCGCAAGCCCTGACGCATAGGACAACCCCTGTGCCCCCCCTCCACCATGCTGCGCATGGTCCCCCCCTCCCGTACCGGGGAGGATTGAATTACCGCGTGCCCCGGCCGCGCCGTTCGCCGCGGCGTTCCTTGCGATATTGCTTGGCATGCGCCTTGGCGCGCTGCTTCAGCACGTCCTTAGGCGGGGGCCCGCGATCCTCGTCCTGGGGCAGGACGTCGCCGCGAATCTCGTCGAAGCCGAGCTGGTTCATCGATTCGGCGAAGTGGTGGGGCAGTTCAGCGGTCTGGTCGATGCGGCCGCCATCGGGATGATCGACCCGGATGCGGCGCGCGTGCAGGTGCATCTTGCGGCTGATCCCGCCGGTCAGGAACGCCGCCGCGCCGCCATATTTGCCGTCGCCGACGATGGGATGGCCGATCGCCGCCATGTGCACGCGCAACTGATGGGTGCGGCCGGTGAACGGCTGCAACTCGACCCAACAACAGCTATTGCCCGCCCGCTCGATCACGCGGTAGCGCGAGCGCGCCGACTGGCCGTTTTCCTCGTCGACATGCATCTTCTCGCCGCCGGTGCCTGGCTGCTTGGCGATGGGCAGTTCGATCGTGCCGTCATCGATCGAAGGCACGCCGACAACCAGCGCCCAGTAGATCTTCTTGGCGGTGCGCCCCGAAAACGCCTTGGCGAAGAACGCCGCCGCACGCGCATTGCGCGCGACGAGCAGCGCGCCCGACGTGTCCTTGTCCAGCCGGTGGACCAGCTTGGGCCGCCCCTCCGCCTCGAACTGCAGCGCGTCGAGCAGGCCGTCGACATGCTGCGTCGTCTTGGTGCCGCCCTGCGTCGCCAGACCCGGCGGCTTGTTCAGGACCAGCGCGTCGCGATCCTTGTGGATCACCATCTCGCGCGCGAACGACTCCTCGTCCTCGGACAGGATGTGGCGCGGCCGCATCGTCGGCTTGCTGCTTTCGGCCAGCGCGGGCTCGGCCGGGGGTACGCGCAGCACCTGGCCCGCCGAAATCCGGTCGCCCGGCGTGGCGCGCAAGCCATCGACGCGCAGCTGGCCGGTGCGTGCCCATTTGGCGACAGTGGTAAAGCTGGTCTCGGGCATATGCCGCTTGAACCAGCGGTCCAGCCGGATGCCGTCATCGTCATAGCCGACGGTAAATTGGCGGACAGAGTCCGTCATGCGAAAATCCTTGTTAGCGAAAGTCCGGCCCACAACGCGGCCAGCGAACCTAGCAACGACAAGGCGATATAACCGAGCGCGACCGTCATTTGGCCGCGTTCGATCAAGGTGATGGTATCGAGCGAGAAGGAGGAAAAGGTGGTGAAGCCCCCCAATATCCCGACGCCGATGAACAGCCGCCACCCCTCCGTGCCGCCGGTCCGGGCGAGGACGCCCGCCAGCAATCCCATCAGCAAACCGCCGACCCAGTTGACGGTCAGCGTGCCATAGGGAAAGTCCGGGCCGAACGCATCGAGCATATAGCGGCCGGTCCAATACCGGGCGCCCGAGCCCAATGCGCCGCCCAGCATCACGAGAAGAAGCGGTGACATGATCCGCTTCCCTTAGCGCAAGCCCGTCACCCGCGCAAAGGACAAGCGCGTGGGGCTGTTGTCAGCCGCCCTTGACCACCAGATCGATGTCCGTACCGCCCTCGGGTCGGGCGGTCGCATAGACCATATAGGCCGCCTGCCCCCGCGTGCCGCCAAGCACATGTTGCGCGCCATCCAGCTTGTGCTCGGCGCTATACCCCGCCCCGCTAACACGGGTGTAATAATAGTCGATGACCTTGGCGGCGGGGGCGGCGGTGCGCAGGCTGACGATGCGAAAGGCGCAGCCATTGGCGTCATTGCCCGCCGCTTCCGCGACACGAGACCCCGGATAGGGGGCCAAGGCCTGCGGCATCCGGTTCGCCCATGCGGCGGAATAGCGCAGGCCCGACAGGCAGGCGGCATTGCCCGGCTGCTGCCCGGCCTTCGCCGCCAGCGTGAAGGCCCCGGCCAAGGCGCGGCATTCGGGACAGTCCCGCGCAGGCACAGGCGCGGACTTCAGTGTGCGGGCATCGACCGGATCGGCGGGCGGCGGCATCGACGGCACCTGATCGCTGGCGGGCCGGTTGGGCGGGCGCACCGCATTGGCGTTGGACGTCTGGGTCAGGCCGGGATCGACCATGATCTGCCCGGCCAGCGCCTCGCGCAGATGCGGGTCACGCGTCGGGCTGCCATCGTTCATCGCCGCCAGTTCATTGTCCAGCGCATTGAGCGGGGCATCATCATCCGACTGGCCACCGCACGCCGTCAGCAACAGGCACCCTAGCGGGATGAAGATATAGTGCGACTTCGCCATCATGACGCTTCGTCTAGCACGGCTAAACGACGCGATCCTTAACGATCGTCGGCCTTTGCCATGCTCCAGCACGGAATATCGGAACCATCATTTATTCCTCCCCTGGAAGGGGAGGAATGGGAGAATGTCGATCAGGCACAGGTGTGGCGCTTGTACAGGCACCGCCCCTACGCCATCTTGGCCCCTATGCTGAACCTGTTCTCGATCGTCATCGGCCTGGTCGCGCTTCTGCTCGGAATCGTGCCCTTTCTGCCCTTTTTCGCCTGGGGTTACTGGTTCGTGATCCCCATCGCGATCGTCGGCGCGGCGGTCGGGGCATTGTCGTCGCGCGATACGGGGCGCAATCTGAACCTGATTCTCATTCTGATCTTCGGCCTTCGCCTGATGCTGGGCGGCGGCTTCATCTAAAACGACGAACGGCCCGGCGAGTCTCCCCGCCGGGCCGTCCTTCAGCCAGTCCGCCAGTTTAGCGGCAGCGGACCTGACCGCGATCGATCTGCTGGCCCAATAGCGCGCCGCCGCCCGCACCGATCACGGTGCCGAGCAAACGCGAGCCGCCGCCCGCAATCACATTGCCCAGCGCGCCGCCCGCCAGACCGCCGATCACCAACCCGGTGGTGCCGTCATTGCGGCGGCAATAGAAACGGCCGTTCATGCCGCGATAGATGCGGTCGTTCCGCCCCAGCGCGCGCGGCTGATAATAGCGGCCGTCGCGATAATAGCGCTCGGGATAATAGCCGCGCTGGCCGGGCTCGAATCGGTTATAGTCGTAATTGCGCCAGCGGACGTTGCGCATGTCCTTGCGATAATCCTTGCGCGCATCGCGGATATCCTCCCGATATTCCCGGCGCGCCTTGCGGATGTCGCGCGGCGAATCGGCACGGCGGACATCGCGGTTATAGTCGCGGCGGGCATCGCGGACGTCTTCGCGATATTCCTGACGTGCTTCCCAACCATTGCGCTGCGCCTCGGCAGGAATGGCGGCAAAGGCGGTGGCGGCGATGGTCGCCGTCAACAGAGCGATACGCATCACTATACTCCCGTTGATGATGGGAGGAAGAACCCGCCTCTACGCGCGTTGTTGCGTGAACCGAAAACTACCTTGCATTCACTATAGCGACAGCATCATCTGTTTGATTTTCCAAACAAAAGGGGCGCCACCCGAAGGTGACGCCCCTTGCCCCTGCGTGACAAAAAAAACCGGTTTAGCGGCAGCGGCGGTTGCTCGTGCCGCGCTCGATCTCGCGGCCCGCCAGCGCGCCGACGGCGGCACCGCCCAGCGTGCCCAGCGTGCGGTCGCCGCGCGTATCGATGGTGCGACCCAGCAGCGCGCCCGCGACGCCACCCACGACCAGGCCGGTCGTGCCGTCCGGCTTGCGGCAGCGGACGCGGCCACGGTCATCGCGCCATTCGCGATACTTGTAGCGGCGCTGCGCATCGGCGGCGGTGGCGGGCAGGACCAGCGAGGGGACGACCATCGCGGTGCAGCCCAGAGCAAGCATCAACTTCCGCATGACAAACTTCCTTTCGAATTTGATCTGACGCCGTAACGTCCTACTTCTACTGTCCGTTGCATGAACATGAGATAACGTCGCGTTCATGTAAACCATGCCCTTTCCGATAGGGAAAAGCGCCTTTAGGGTCGGCGCCGATGCTGCCCCAACCGACCGCCATGCTGCCCGCCGTGATGCCCTGGCTCGATCTGGCGGGGCTCGCCGTGTTCGCGGTGTCGGGCGCGCTGGCGGCGGCCAAGCATCGCCAGACGATGGTCACGCTGGTCTTCTTCGCGCTTATCACCGGAGTCGGCGGCGGCACGCTCCGCGACCTGCTGATCGATGCGCCGGTTTTCTGGGTGCATGATGCGCGGGTGCCGCTGGTCTGCCTGATCGTCGCGGTGGCAGTGTGGCTCACGCCCGAGCGCTGGTGGCGCGGGAGCGCGCTCGACTGGTTCGACGCGGTCGGGCTGGCCGCCTATGCGGTGTACGGCGCGGCCAAGGCGAGCGGCTATGGCATCACGCCGATCCCGGCGGCGATGCTGGGCGTGGTTTCGGCCTGTGTCGGTGGGATCATCCGCGACGTGATCGCGGGGGAACCATCGATCCTGATGCGCCCCGAACTCTATGTCACCGCCGCCGCGCTGGCATCGACCAGCTATGTGATCTTGACGCAACTGGGCGTGCCGCTGGCCGGGCCGATCGCGGCGCTGGCAGGCTTTCTGTTGCGTGGGGCGGCGATCCATTACCGCATCGCCCTGCCCGCCTATCCGGCCAAGGGGTGGGAGGACCGGGGCTAAAGACGGATGACAGGAGATAGACTGCCCCCTCCCCTCACGTTCACCGCCCCAGCATCAGCTCGGGCCGCACCACCCGATCGAACGTCGCCTCATCGACCAGCCCCAGTTCCAGACCCGCTTCCTTCAGCGTCTGTCCCTTATGATGGGCATGTTTGGCGATCTTGGCGGCATTGTCATAGCCGATCTCGGGCGCCAGCGCCGTCACCAGCATCAGCGAGCGGTCGAGCAACTCGGTGATCCGGTCGCGATTGACCGTCATCCCCTCGACCGTGCGGGTCGCGAAGCTCTCCATACCGACCGACAGCAGATGGATCGAGCGCAGCACATTCGCGCCGATCAGCGGCTTGAAGACATTCAGTTCCAGATGGCCCTGCAGGCCGCCGACCGTCACGGCGGCATTGTTGCCGATCACCTGCGCCGCGACCATGGTCAGCATCTCGCACTGGGTCGGGTTGACCTTGCCCGGCATGATCGAGCTGCCCGGCTCGTTGGCGGGCAGTTCCAACTCGCCCAGCCCCGAGCGCGGGCCGGAGCCGAGCAGGCGGATGTCGTTGGCGATCTTGGTCAGCGCCACCGCCAGAACGTTCAGCGTGCCGTGCAGGTCGACCAGCCCGTCATTGCTCGCCAGCGCCTCGAACTTGTTGGGCGCGGTGACGAAGTCGAGGCCGGTGGCGTCGGCGATCTCCGCCGCGATCGCCTCGGCAAAGCCATGCGGCGCGTTCAGCCCGGTGCCGACCGCCGTGCCCCCTTGCGCCAGCGGCAGGATATTGCGGTGGAGCGTCCCCTCGATCCGGTCGCGGGCATTGGCCAGTTGCTGGACATAGCCCGAAAATTCCTGACCCAGCGTCAACGGCGTCGCGTCCTGCAAATGGGTGCGGCCGATCTTGACGATCGCGTCCCATTCCTTCGCCTTGGCATCCAGTGCGGCATAGAGCCGGTCGAGCGCCGGAAAAAGCTGCTTGGTCACGGCCAGCGCGGCGGCGACGTGCAGGGCGGTCGGGAAGGTGTCGTTGGACGACTGGCCGCGGTTCACATCGTCATTGGGGTGGACCGGCGACTTACCGCCGCGCGTACCGGTCAGCATCTCGTTGGCGCGGCCCGCGATCACCTCATTGGCGTTCATGTTGGACTGGGTGCCCGATCCGGTCTGCCAGATGACGAGTGGGAACTGGTCGTCATGGCGCCCGTCGATCACCTCCTGCGCCGCCGCCTCGATCGCGTCGGCCTTTTCTGCCACCAGGCCATGGCCGCGATTGATCCGCGCCGCCGCCTTCTTCACGATGGCGAGCGCATGGATGATGCCGATCGGCATCTGCTCGCGCGCGCCAAAGGGGAAATTCTCCAGGCTGCGCTCGGTCTGCGCGCCCCAATAGGCGCTGGCGGGGACTTCGATGGGACCGATCGAGTCGGTTTCGGTGCGGGTGGTGGCGTTCTGGGTCATGCGTCAGGGACTCACCGATGGGGCCAAGGGTTCCGGTTACATAGTCGTCATGACGCCGACAGACGAGGGTGCAACACTTGCCACCCCGCCCCCATCCGCCTATCGCCGCCCTCGCGACAGGTTCCTTGAAAGAGGATGAAAAGGGAATGGGGTGCGACACCCCGGCTGCCCCTGCAACTGTAAGCGGCGAGCCGTCCGCCACGACGCCATTGGGCCAACGCTCGAGAAGGCGGCGGACCGGTGCCGACCCGCGAGCCAGGAGACCTGCCCGTCGCGGTCGTCCTTCGGCTGGTCAGGGTGTACCGGACGAAACGGGGCTTTCCCCTCGCGCGGCGACAGCGCCTATGGAGACTTGCCCGATGTACGAGCCATTTTCATGCTGAAGCCCGCCGCGAACGGCCCCGCCGTGGTCGCCTGCAACACCTGCCGCCTGTCCGACGACGCGCGCGAGAACGACCAGGGCCAGCGCGGCGGCGCGCTGCTGGTCGAGGCGCTGCGCCGGGTGCAGGCGTCCGATCCCGCTTATACGCATGTCGCGGTCGAGGAGATGCCCTGCCTATTTGCCTGCCAGTCCTTCTGCACCGTCCATCTGCGCTGCCCCGGCAAGGTCGGCTACGTCATGGGCAAGTTCACCCCCGATGAGGATGCCGCGCGCGCCATATTGGACTATGCCCGTGCTTATGCCGACAGCGACTGGGGACAGGTGCCCTACAAGCAATGGCCGCAAGGGGTGAAAGGCCATTTCCTGACCCGCACCCCCCCGGAAGGATTTGTCGTCGAATGACCGCTTTTCCGACGATCGCCGCCTTTGAGACGGCGCTGGCAACCCTGCCCCAGGCCGATGACCAGGCCCGTGCCGCCGCGACCGCGCGACAGGGCCAGTTGACCAAGCCGCCGGGCTCGCTGGGGCGGTTGGAGGATATCGCGATCTTCCTCGCCGCCTGGCAAGGGGTCGAGCGCCCCCGGATCGATCGCGGCCGCGTGGTCATCTTCGCCGGGAATCACGGCGTCGTCGCGCGCGGGGTCAGCGCCTTTCCCCAGGAAGTGACCGCGCAGATGGTCGCCAATTTCGCCCATGGCGGGGCCGCGATCAATGCGCTGGCGGCAGCCGCCGGGCTGGAACTGGCCGTCGTGCCGCTCGACCTCGACCGGCCGACCGCCGACTTTACCACCGCCCCCGCGATGAGCGAGGCGGAATGCCTGGCCGCGCTGTCCGACGGGGCGGAGGCGGTGGGCGATGCCGACCTGCTGGTCCTGGGCGAGATGGGGATCGGCAACAGCACCGCCGCCGCCGCGCTGGCCGCCGCCAGTTTCGGCGGGGAACCGGCGATCTGGGTCGGGCCCGGCACCGGCGTCGACGCGGCCGGGCTGTCGCGCAAGGACGCGGCGGTGGCCGCCGGGCTGGCGCTGCACCGCGCGCATCTGACCAGCGCGTTCGAGATATTGCGCCGTCTCGGCGGGCGTGAGATCGCGGGCATGGCCGGCGCAGTGCTGGCCGCGCGGATGAAGCGGATACCGGTGGTGCTCGACGGCTTTATCGGCACCGCCGCCACGGCCCCGCTCGCCTTCGCCAATCCCGCCATCACCGCCCATTGCCTGTCGGGCCATTGCTCGGCCGAGCCGGGCCATACCCTGCTGCTCGCGCGGCTGGGGCTGGTGCCGATCCTGTCACTCGACATGCGACTGGGCGAGGCGAGCGGCGCGGCGGTGGCGGTCCAGGTCATCCGCTCGGCGATCGCGGCCCATGCGCATATGGCGACCTTTGCCGAGGCGGGCGTGGCGAGCGCGTGACCCCCTTCCGCCTCCATTTGCTTCGGCATGGCGAGCCCGAACTGACGGGGCGGATGTTGGGGCGGACCGACAGTCCAGCCACGGTCGAAGGCATCGCCGCCTGTGTCGCACGGGCGGGAGGGCTGAGCGTGACCCGCCGCATCGCCTCCGACCTGTCGCGCGCGCGCGCCTCTGCCGAGGCGATCGGTCCGGCTGAAATCGATCCGCGCTGGCGGGAGCTGGATTTCGGCGAGTGGGACGGGCTGGCGGCAAGGGACATCGAACCGGAGGCGCTGCACCGTTTCTGGGCCGACCCCGATACCGCGCCCCCGCCGTGCGGCGAACGCTGGTCCAATCTGGTCGCCCGTGTGGGCGGCGCCATCGCCGATCTGGCGCCGGAGCCGACGCTGATCGTCACCCATGGCGGTGCGATGCGCGCCGCGCTGCATGTGCTGTGCGGCTTCGACCTTCGCGCGCTTTGGTCGTTCGCGCTGCCCTATGCCGCCTTGGTGTCGCTGGATGTGTGGGACGGCACGCCCCGCACCGCGCAGGTGACGGGGCTGGTCACGGCATGAAGGCGCTGATCGTCGCGCTGGGCTTTCTGACCCGGTTGCCGATGCCACGGATCGACGCGGACGACGCGGATTTTGCAGCGGCGATCCGGCTGTATCCGCTGGCGGGGCTGGTGATCGGCGTCCTGGTGGCGGGCGCGGGCTGGCTGGGCGCGCGGGTCGATCCGTGGATGGGGGCGCTGACGGCGCTGATCGCCTGGGTCTGGGCGACGGGGGCACTGCATCTGGATGGGCTGGCCGACCTGTCCGACGGGCTGGGCGCGGCGCATGGCAATCGGTCGCGGCTGCTGTCGGTGATGGCCGATCCGCATATCGGCAGTTTCGGGGTGGTGGTGCTGGTCCTCCAGCTTCTCGCCAAGCTGGTGCTGCTCCACCATGTCCCGCCGCCAGGCTGGGCGATGATCGCGCTGATCCCGGCGGCGGCGCGGATCGGACCGCTAGTCTGGGCGCGCGTCCTGCCGCCGTTGCGCCCCGGCGGACTGGGCGCGATGGTTTCGCGCGCGGTGCGGCCGGTCGACGTGATCGGCTGGCTGATCGGCGTGGTGATGCTGGGCTGGGTCTATCCGCCGCTGGCCCTTGCGCCGCTGGTTCTTATCGGCCTCGCCTGGTGGTTCCGGCAGCGGCTGGGCGGCGTGACCGGCGATGTGCACGGCGCGGGCATCGAACTGACCGAGACCACGCTGCTCTTCATCGCCGCGCTCTACTCGGCGCTCTGAGCGATCCGCAGCAGCGCGTCGCAATCGACATGCGCCTCCAGCACCGCGGCGATCGCCTCGAGGGCGGCGTCGACATCGGCGCGGTGGTCTGGCCCGGCAGCCGTCACCCCGATCCGCGCCAGCCATGCCGCCCGCTGCCCCGCCTCGCCCAGCAGACCGTGGATATAGCTGCCTGCGACCAAGCCGTCGGCGCTCATCGCCCCCTCCGCCCGACCATCGGCGAGATGCCCCACCGGCCGCGCGGCGTCGGGCCCCTCGGTCCGGCCGAGATGGATCTCATAACCTGAAAAGGCCGCGCCCAGCGCCTGCCCCGTGACCGGCCGAACGGTCTTTTCGCCGGTCAGCACCGTCTCGACATCCAACAGCCCCAGTCCCTCGACACGGCCCGCAGGCCCCTCAATGCCGTCCGGGTCGGCGACCGAGCGACCAAGCATCTGATATCCCCCGCACAGCCCCAGCACCGGCCGCCCCCGCCGATGATGCGCGGCGATATCGATGTGCCAGCCCTGCGCCCGGATAAAGGCCAGGTCGGCGATCGTCGCCTTGGACCCCGCCAGCACGATCATCGCGGCATCGGGAATGGCCTCGCCAGGACGGACCATCACCAATTCGACCTGCGGCTCGAGGCGCAGCGGATCGAGATCGTCGAAATTGGCGATGCGCGGGGTGATCGGACAGGCGATGACCAGCCGCCCCCCGGCACCTGCGCGGCTCCGCTCCAGGATCACCGCATCCTCGCTGGGCAGCCGCGCCGCATCCGCCAGCCAGGGGATCAACCCCAGCGAATGCCAGCCAGTATGCTCCGCGATCGTCGCCATGCCATCGGCGAACAGCGCCGGGTCGCCACGAAACTTGTTGACCAGAAAACCCCGGATCATCGCGGCATCCGCCGGGTCGATCACCGCCTTGGTGCCGACCAGTGAGGCGATCACCCCGCCCCGGTCGATATCGCCCGCCAGCACCACCGGCACGTTCGCCGCGCGCGCGAAACCCATATTGGCGATGTCGCCGCTGCGCAGGTTCACCTCGGCGGGGGAGCCCGCACCCTCGACGATGACGAGGTCGCACTCGGCCTCCAACCGGCGATAACAATCCACGACTTCGGGCAGCAAGCCGATCCGCCCCTCGCGCCATTTGGACGCGGGCAGCATCCCCCGCACCTGCCCGCGCACGATCAGTTGCGAGGTGCGGTCGCCCTGCGGCTTCAGCAGCACCGGGTTCATGTCGACATGCGGCGTCACCCGCGCCGCCATCGCCTGGGTCGCCTGCGCCCGTCCGATCTCGCCACCGTCGGGGGTGGCGGCGGCATTGTTGCTCATATTTTGCGGCTTGAACGGACGAACGCGAAGCCCGCGATTGGCAAAGGCGCGGCACAATCCCGCGACCAGCACCGACTTGCCGACATCCGAGCCGGTGCCCTGGATCATCACGCCAGCCATGCGACACTCCCCGCGATCACCCACAGCAACAAGCAGGCGCGCGCATAGATCTGAAGCGCGGTGACGATATCCGCTGGTGTCGCAGGGCGCCCCTCGCGACCGATCCACGGCTTGATCTGGGTCACGCCGTCATACGCAACCGGCCCGGCCAGCGCGACGCCCAGCGCCCCCGCCATCGCCGCCTCCGGCCAGCCCGCATTGGGCGAGGCATGGGTCCGCGCATCGCGTGTCATCACCCGCCAGCCACCGCCGCCCGCCACGCAGACCAGCAATCCGGCGATCCGTGCGGGCACCCAGTTCGCGCCATCATCGATCCGCGCCGCCGCCCAGCCAAAGGCGCGCCAGCGCGGCTCCTTGTGTCCGATCATGCTGTCGGCGGTGTTGATCGCCTTATAAACCCACACACCCGGCAGGCCGAGCAGCAGCAACCAGAAGAGCGGCGCGACGATGCCGTCGCAAAAACTCTCCGCCAGCGTCTCGATCGCGGCGCGCGACACCCCCGCCTGATCCAGCCGTCCGGTATCGCGCCCCACCACCCGCGCCACCAGTGCGCGGGCGGCGGGCAGGTCACCGCGCATCAGGGCATCCGCGACCGGCCGGACATGAACATAGAGGCTACGCTGCGCGAGGGCGGGCCACGCCAGAACTGCGCTGGCGATCCAGCCCCATCGGCCGAACAGCAGATGCGCTTCCCGATCGATCCACCATGCCGCCGCGCCGGTCAGGGCGATCAGCAGGATCATGGTGGCGACACCCAGCGCCCGGCGCAGCCCCTCCGCGTAGCGTGGTCGATTGCCTATACGCTCGGCCAGATTGAGGAACCGGGCAAAGCCCCCCACCGGATGCCCGACCCAGACATAAAGCCGATCCGGCCAGCCGATCGCGGCGTCCAGCGCCAGCGCCAGTATCGCGACGGGGTCAACCATCGGCCAGCGCCTCATCCAGCCGGGCAAGGTCCGCTGGCGCGGCCGGAACCCCGAAGCGCAGGCGTTCGGGCGCATCGGCAAAGGGGCGGACAAGGATGCCCGCCGCCGCCAGCCGGGCGAAGATGGCGGATGCCGCCGGCGTCTCGACCATGCGGAACAGCGGACAGGCCCCTTGCGCCACCAGGCCGTGCCGCGCCAGCACCGTATCCAGCGCCGCCGCCCGCCGGGCCAGCGCCGTGCGGGTCGCGGCGATCCATGCGGTATCGGCATAGGCCGCACGTCCCCAGACGATGGCATGCGAGGACACCGGCCAATCGCCGAGCAGATCGCGAAGACGCGACAGCATGTCGGGTGGCGCGATCACGAAGCCCAGCCGCACCCCCGCCAGCCCGAAGAACTTGCCGAACGATCGCAGCACCACGACCCGCTCGCCGCCCGCGAAACCGGGATCGGGCATGGCATCGGCAAAGGCTTCGTCGAGGATCAGCCAGCCACCCGCCGCCGCTTGCGCATCCGCAAGGCGGGCCAGCGCCTCACAGGCATGATAGCGCCCATCGGGATTGTTGGGATTGGCGAGCAACAGGCTGCCCGGCCGCCCTTGCCATCCGTCCAGCGCCGCATGGCCGATCCGTGCGGCGGCCACCGCACCATGGGTGCCATAGCTGGGCTGCACCGCGACGATGGGCTCGCCCACACCCAGAAGCGGTAGCAGGCGCAGCGCCATCTCGCTGCCCGGCACCGCCGCCACCCGCTCCGGCGCGACACCGAAATGCGCCGCTGCCAGCGCCTCCAGCCGGGCTAGTCCGGTCCGGTCGGGCAACGGCCCGGCATCGACGTCCAGCCCCGCAGGTGGCGTCCACGGCACCGGATTGATGCCGGTCGACAGGTCCAGCCAGGGCGCGGACACGTCTGGAAACAGCGCCCTTGCGGCATCGATCCGACCGCCATGATGGGTCAGCGCGGCCATTTCCGCTTGCGTCATCGGCCTGCTCCCGCGATGCGGACGGGCATGACGAAGCCCCGCACCATATTGGTCCTCGGCGGTGCCCGGTCGGGCAAGAGCCGCCACGCGCAGGCCCTGGCCGAAGCGATGACGACTGAAGGCTGCTTCATCGCGACCGCCCAAGCCTGGGACGACGAGATGCGCGACCGCATCGCGCGGCACCAGGCGGACCGCGACGCGCGCTGGACGACGGTCGAGGCCCCGCTTGCGCTGGCCGACGCCATCGCCGAGCATAGCCGCCCCGACCATGTGCTGCTGGTGGACTGCCTGACCTTGTGGCTCACCAATCTGCTGCTCGGCGAGACCGACCTGACGGCGGCGGCCGATGCGCTGGTCGCGGCGCTGACAAACGCCCCCGGCCCGGTGGTGCTGGTCAGCAACGAGGTCGGCTTCGGCATCGTCCCCGACAATGCGCTGGCCCGACGCTTCCGCGATGCGCAAGGCACGCTCAACCAGCGGCTGGCGCGGGTGTGCGACGCGACCGATCTGGTGGTGGCGGGTCTGCCCTTACGGCTTTCAGGAGAGAAATGATGCGAACCGACGCCGAACATGCCGAGCGCATGGCCAAGAAAAAGGCCGCGCAGGACAGCAAGGTCGCCGCGCGTGACGCCGAAAAGGGCCTGATCATCGTCCATACCGGCAAGGGCAAGGGCAAGACGACCGCCGCGCTGGGCATGGTCATCCGCGCGGTCGGCCATGGCATGCGCGTCGGCATGGTCCAGTTCGTGAAGGGCGCGATGACCACCGGTGAAGCGGCGGTGCTGGCGCGCTTCCCCGAGGTCGATTTCCACGCAATGGGCGAAGGCTTCACCTGGAATACGCAGGACCGCACCCGCGACATCGCCACCGCGCGGGGCGCATGGGAGGAGGTCAAGCGGATGATCGCCGACCCGTCCTACGACCTGATCGTCGCGGACGAGCTTAACATCGTGCTGCGTTACGATTACCTGCCGGTGGACGAGGTGCTGGAGGTGCTGAGCACCAAGGGGGCGATGACGCATGTCGTCATCACCGGCCGCAATGCCCCGGATGCGCTGATCGAAGCGGCGGACCTGGTGACGGACATGACGCAGGTGAAGCACCCCTTCCGCGAACAGGGCGTGAAGGCGCAAAAGGGTATCGAGTTCTAACCCCATTCCTCCCCTTGCAGGGGAGGGGGACCATGCGAAGCATGGTGGAGGGGTGTCGCCGCTCGCGAGGGAATAGCCAACTGGCCGGGACACCCCTCCGTCAGGCCTTCGGCCTGCCACCTCCCCTGCCAGGGGAGGAAAGGGTTTATGGGCGATACGCTTAAAGCCCCTCCTCCCGGCAGGGGGGAGGGGCTTGGGGTGGGGGCCAAGCCACGGGCGATGTGGTGTGGGGCAAGGCCCTCCCCCACCCCAGCTGTGGGTGAACGATGCCCCGCATCGTTCAGGCCATGCCGGGGGCATGGCCGACCCACAACTCGCTTGCGGGAGGGGAGCGGCTAGGGGCGGAAGGGTCGGCACTATCACAAACCCTCCCCTGCCAAATCTCCACCACGCCGGAGCAAATACACATCCATGATCCACCCATGGACCCGCCGCAGTTCGGCGCGGCGTGCGACGATCCGCTCGGCGACATCGGCCAGCCGCCCGGCCTCGACCGCCTGCTGCGTCATGCCCAGATACGCCCCCCACCAGATGACCGCATCCGGCTGGTTCAACGTCGTGAACGCGCATCCGCCGTCGAGCATCACCGCGATGCTGTCCGCCCCCGTGGGCCAGCCGCCCTCGCGCAAACGCCGCCCGGTCGTGACCAAAACCGGCGCGCCGACCGCATTGAACGGGATGGCATGGGCCGCGCATAGCGCCTGAAGGCTGGTGATCCCCGGCACCACCGTCACCCGCTCGACCGATGCCAGCCGCCGCGCGATACGGATCGTACTGTCGTAAAGCGACGGATCGCCCCAGACGAGCAGCGCCACCCGCCCTCCGCCGGGCAGATACGCCGTAATCTCCGCCGCCCAGCGTTCCGCGATCGCGTCGTGCCAATGCTCGACCGTATCAAGATAGGCCCCCTCGGTCGCCCGCACCGGCAAGTCGAACTCGACCACCCGTACGCTTGTCCCCGCCAGCACCTGCGCGCAGATGTCGCGGCGCAGGTCGATCAGCTCCGCCTTGTCCGCTTTACGCGGCAGCAGGATCAGATCGGCGGCCCGCATCGCGGCCTCCGCCGCGCGGGTCAGATGGTCGGGATTGCCCGTGCCGATGCCGATCAGGTCGAGATGGATCACAGATCCTCCATCAGCGGACCGTAGAGGATCAACGCCGCCTTATCCGACACGCCCTCCGCCAGTCGTGCGGCCAGTTCGCCGACGCTGGCACGGGTCAGGCGCTGGTCGGGGCAGCCGACATGCTCGGCCATCAACGCAGGGGTATCCGGCGACAGGCCGTGCGCGATCAACGCTTCCGCCAGCGCGGGGAAGGTCCGCTTGGGCATGAACACCACCGTCGTCGCGCTCGCATCGGCGAGCGCCGCCATATTGCGGTCGGCAGGCAGCGCGCCGGTGACGTCATGGCCGGTCACGAACTGCACCCGCCGCGCCGCGTTGCGCCGGGTCAGCGGAATGCCCGCCGCCGCCCCTGCCGCGCTCGCCGCACTGACGCCGGGGACGATCTCGAAGGGGATGCCCGCCGCCTTCAGCGCGACGATCTCTTCCTCCAGCCGCCCGAAAATACCGGGATCGCCCGACTTCAATCGCACGACCTGGCTGCCGCTCAGCGCATGATCGACCAGCAGCCGGTCGATCTCGCCCTGCTTGGGCGAAGCGCGCCCAGCGCGCTTGCCGACGGCGATCAGTTCGGCATCGGGGCGGCAATGGCTCAGCATCGGCCCGGCGGCCAGATCGTCGAACAGCACGACGTCGGCCTGTCCCAGACAACGGACGGCCTTTAGCGTCAGCAACTCCGGATCGCCCGGTCCCGCGCCGACAAGAGATACGAAACCCCTCACCACCAGCGCGCCACCAGATGGAAGAAGGTGCCGGTCACCTGCCCCCGCCGCGATCCGGTTTCGGGCACCGCCTCCCCTTGCGCATCCACGACATGGGCAAGCGGCGCATCGGGCTGTTCGAGGACGGTCGAGTAATGAAATTCATGCCCGCCCAGCACCGCGCCCTCGGGCATCCCCGCCACGTCGCCCAGCAACGTCGCGCGGCGATAACCCAGATGCATCTTGCGCTTGGCATAGCTGGTGACGAGGCCGAGCAGCCCGGCCATGCGGTGGCTGACGCCGCCCGCATCGATCAGCGCTTCACCCAGCGCCATATAGCCGCCGCACTCACCATGGATCGGCTTGGTGCGGGCATGGGCGGCAAGACCAGCGCGAAACGTCTCCGCCGCCGCCAGCCGTCCGGCATGAAGCTCGGGATAGCCGCCGGGCAGCCAGACCAGATCGGCCGACGCATCGGGCGCCTCGTCGGCCAGCGGCGAGAAGGGCAGGATGTCCGCTCCGCCCGCGCGCCAACCCTCCAGCATATGCGGATAGACGAAGGAAAAGGCCGCATCCTGCGCCAGCGCGATCCGCTGCGCCGGGGGTGGCGGCAGGATCGCGTCGCTGATGGACATGGGCTTGGCATAGGCCGCCGCGCGGATCGCCTCCAGATCGACATGCGCCGCCAGGAACGCCGCATAATCGCCGATCAGCCGGTCGAGTTCGGGATGCTCGACCGCCTGCACCAGCCCCAGATGCCGCTCCGGCAGGACCAGATCGCCGCGCCGGGGCAGCGCGCCGAAGACCGGCAGGCCGATCTCCTCGAAGCCGAGCCTCGCCAGTCGCTCGTGGCGCGGGCTCGCCACGCGGTTGAGGATCACCCCCGCCACGCGCAGCTCGGGATCGTAACGCGCGAACCCCAGCGCGGTCGCCGCCGCCGACTGCGCCTGTCCCGACACGTCGATGACCAGGACCACCGGCCAGCCCATCCGCCTGGCCGTCTCCGCACTGCTGCCCATGCCGGTCGCGCCGGGCTTGGCGACGCCGTCGAACAGCCCCATTGAGCCCTCCGCCAGCACGAGGTTCGCATCCACCCCCCGCTGGCCCAGCGTATCGAGGAGGGCGGCGGGCATCGCCCAGCCGTCGAGGTTGAACGACGCGCGCCCGCAGGCCGCGCGGTGAAAGGCGGGGTCGATATAATCGGGACCGCTCTTGAACGGCTGCACCGCCACCCCCGCATCACGGAATGCGCGGAGCAGGCCCAGCATCACCGTCGTCTTGCCGGTGCCCGAGGCGGGCGCGGCGATCATCAGGCCGGGGGTCATGTCAGGCTGTTTCCGGGGCGATAGCGGCGGTCATAGCCCTCGGCATATAACCGGCTCTCGGCGAAATCGTCGGGCGCGAGGACGCGGCCGACCAGGATCAGCGCGGTCCGCTCCGGCCCGTCGGCGGCCGCTTGCTCGATGGTGGAGAGCGTCGCACGGACAATCCGCTGCTCAGGCCAGCTGGCGCGCCAGACGATCGCGACCGGGCAGTCGGCCCCGTAATGCGGGATCAGGTCGGCGACGACCTTGGCCAGATTGTGGATCGACAGATGGATGGCCAGCGTCGCCCCCGTCGCGGCGAAGGCGGTCAGCGACTCGCCCTCGGGCATGGCACTCGCGCGGCCGGGGGTGCGGGTCAGGATCACCGACTGGGCGATGCCCGGCAGGGTCAGTTCGCTCTCCAGCACCGCCGCCGCCGCCGCGAAGGACGGCACGCCGGGCGTCACCGAGACGGGAATGCCGAGTTCGCGCAATCGCCGCACTTGCTCGCCCATCGCCGACCAGACCGACAGATCGCCCGAATGGAGCCGTGCCACGTCCTGTCCCTTGGCATGGGCGTCCGCGATCTCGGCCATGATCTCGTCGAGCGTCATCGGCGCGGTGTTCACGATCCTGGCACCCGGCGGGCAATGCGCCAGCACCGCCTCCGGCACCAGCGATCCGGCATAGAGGCATACGGGACAGGCCGCGATCAGGTCGCGACCCCGCAGGGTCAGCAGATCGGGCGCGCCGGGTCCGGCGCCGATGAAGTGAACGGTCATTCTTCAGGTCCTTGAGCAATGGCGCAGGTCGCCATGCGGTCCGAGGAAATTACACGAGGCACGACGATCCGTGCGTTCGGCCCGGCGGCGGCAAGCGCCACCGCTTCGGCGACGCTGCCGACCCCACGCGCGGTCATGCTGACGGTCGAGCGGGTCGGGGTGTCGATGCCTTGCAACAGGTCGGCATCGATCAAATGGACCGCCATTCCCTCGGCGAATGGCGCGATGACCGCTGCGCGATCGGTGGGTACGGCCAGCGCATCCGGACGCATGCCGGTCGCCGCCAGCGCGCTACGGAACGACTCGACCGTCGCCCCCGCCCGGCATCCGAACCCGGCGATCACCATGCAACCCGCCATTGCACGATGGGATAACTCGCCTTCCAACCCCGCTTGGTGCCGAGCGGCCGCGCGCGCGCCAGTTCGATGCGCAGCAACTCACC
Organism: Sphingomonas fuzhouensis; assembly: GCF_034659795.1. Lineage (NCBI taxonomy): Bacteria > Pseudomonadati > Pseudomonadota > Alphaproteobacteria > Sphingomonadales > Sphingomonadaceae > Sphingomonas > Sphingomonas fuzhouensis. Next base: position 118,500 of record NZ_JAXSQY010000001.1, on the reverse strand, counting down.
GCCATATCGCGCATGGCATTCGGCCAGCAAAGCCTCGGTTTCCAGCGTGACCGCATGCGCGACCAGGCGACAGCGCGGCAGCGTCCGCAACGCCTCGACCAGCGACCGCGACAGCCCGCCGCCGACGAACACCGCATCAGGGTGCGCTCGCTCGGCCAGTTCGGCGATAGCGTCGCCCTCGACCAGGTCCAGCCGTGCCAGACCCAGCCGGGCGGCATTATCAGCGGCGCGGCCAAGACGGGCGGGATCGCGCTCAAAGCCGATGGCGCGCGTCGTCGGGTCGCTCAGCAGCCATTCGATCGCGACCGATCCCGATCCGGTGCCGATGTCCCACAATAATTCGCCGGGTCGCGGGGCAAGCGCGGACAGTGCCAGTGCGCGGACGGGGCGCTTGGTGATCTGTCCGTCATGCGCGAACCAGTCGTCGTCCAAACCGCTTGCGGACGACAGCACCCGGCCCGGCCCGGCAGGTTCGATCGCCACCGCGACCGGATGGGCGATGTCGGTCCAGTCGAGCGCGTCCGCCGTGCAGGCCCGTACCCGCTCGCGCGGGCCGCCCAGCGCCTCCAGCACGGTGAGCGCGCTGTCGCCGAAGCCTTGTTCGGCCAACCAGGCGGCGAGCCCCGTCACCGACGCTCCGTCGCGCATCAGCGCCAATATCCGCTGTCCGGGCGCCAGATGCGGACGCAGCATCTCGACCGGCCGGGCATGCAGCCCGACGCTCTGGATCGTCTCGACCGGCCAGCCCAGCCGCGCCGCCGCCAGCGACAGGGTCGACGCGGCCGGATAGGCGATCCACTCGCCCGGCTCCAGATGGCGCGTGACGACTGATCCGGCCCCGAACCAGAAGGGATCTCCCGAGGCGAGCATGACAACCCGCTCGCCGCGCCGTTCGAGCAGCATCGGCACGCCATCGGCAAAGGGCACCGGCCAAACGATCCGCTTGGCACGGCCCGATTTGGGCAGCAGCGACAGGTGACGCGGTGCGCCCATCACGCTATCGGCCGCCTCGATCGCGGCGCGCGCGGGGGCGGCTAGGCCGTCCCAGCCATCCTCGCCGATCCCGACGATCGTCAGCCACGGCCCGGAGTCAGCCATGCGCCATATCCTTCTGCTCGGCGGCACGACCGAAGCGAGCGCCTTGGCCACCGCGCTGGCCGCGCGCGGCGAACGGGCGACGTTGAGTTACGCAGGCCGCACCGAGCACCCCCGCGCGCAGGCCATCCCGACGCGCATCGGCGGGTTCGGCGGTATCGAAGGGCTGGCCGACCATATGATGCGCGAGGGCGTGACCCATCTGGTCGACGCGACGCATCCCTTCGCCGCGCGGATCAGCGCCAACGCGATCGCGGCGGCGGAGCGCGCGGGGGTGAAGCTGCTCGCGTTGACCCGGCCCGAATGGGTGGAGGGCCCCGGCGATCACTGGACCCGCGTGGCGGATAGTGAACAGGCGGTCGTCGCGCTCGGGACTGACCCGGCGCGGGTCTTCCTGGCACTTGGGCGTCAGACCATCGGCGACTTCGCCGGCGCGCCACAGCATTTCTATCTGCTGCGCTTCGTCGACGCCGCCGATCAGCCCGCTTTGCCCCACCATCATCTGGTCGTGGATCGTGGCCCCTTCACGCTGGCGGGCGAACTTGCCCTGCTGCGCGAACACCGGATCGCGGTGGTCGTCGCCAAGAATGCGGGCGGGTCGGGTGCACGGGCCAAATTGGATGCAGCGCGCGAACTGGGGCTGCCGGTCGTGATGATCGACCGCCCCTTCATCCCGCCCCGCCCGCAAGCGCGCAGCATCATGGAGGTGCTGAACTGGCTGGATCACGGCGTCGTCCGGGGGGTGTAGAGGATCGGCTGACCCGCATGCGGGATCATCCGCGTGCGGCTGGACCCGATGATGACGACGGTGCGCATATCGGCCATCTCGCCGCGCGCTTGCGGCAAAGAGACGATGCGCAAGACCTCCTCCAGCGTGGATACCGCGCGGGCGAACAGGACCGGGCGGTCATCGCCGCACGTCTCCCGGAGCAGTGTAAAGGCCGCGTCCAGCGCATCGGGCCGTGCCCTGGACCGGGGATTATAGAGCGCGATGGCGAAGTCCGCCTCCGCCGCCAACCTCAGCCGCCGTTCGATCAGTGCCTGCGGCTTGAGGTTATCCGACAGATTGATCGCGCAGAAATCATGCCCCAGCGGCGCCCCCGCCCGTGCGCTGGCGGCCAGCATCGCGGTGATGCCGGGGAGGACGCGGATGTCGAGGTCATGCCAGCGCGTGGGGTCTTCCTCCACCCGCTCGAAGATCGCCGCCGCCATCGCGAACACGCCCGGATCGCCCGAGGACACGACGACGACGCGGCCGCCCGCCTCCGCCATCTCCAGCGCATGGAGCGCCCGGTCGCGCTCGACCCGGTTGTCGCTGGCATGGCGGGTCAGACCGGGGCGCTCCGGCACCCGCGCGACGTACGGGATATAGCCGACGACATCGGTCGCCTCGGCCAGCGCCGCCGACACTTCGGGCGTGACCATCGCCTGCGCGCCCGGCCCCAGCCCGACAACGATCAGCCAGCCGCTCATGGCCGCCGCCCCTGCCCGTGGATCAGCGCGATCGAGAAATAGGGCGCAGGTGCATCCTCTACTTCTACCAGGGGCCGGACCCGTTCCCCGGCCTGCGCGGCATGTTCGACCAACCACGCCTGCCCTTCCCGCCCCGCCGCCGCGATGGCGCGGCGCAGCTTGGGCAGGTGGCGGCCGATCTTCATGACGACCAGCGCGTCCGTTTCGGCGATGCGGCGGGTCAACTCGGCCTCGGGCAGGGTCGCCATCGCGACGGTCAGCACATCGTCGCCCCAGGTGATCGGCGCGCCGCTGGCGGTCCAGGCACCCGACATGCCGGTGATACCGGGCACCACCGCGACCGGCGCATGGTCCTTCAACCGGCTGTGCAGGTGCATGAACGATCCGTAGAAGAACGGATCGCCCTCGCACAGCACCACAACATCCTCACCGCTTTGCACGAGCGACAGGATATGCGCGGTGCATGTCGCATAGAAGGCCGACAGGCATTCGTTGTAGCGCGGGTCGGTGAACAGGATTTCGGTCGTGACCGGATAGTCCATCGGATATTCGACCACATCGTCGCGCAGCATGCCCTCGACGATGGTGCGCGCATGGCCGCGCCGTCCGGCCTTGCGAAAGTACGCGACATGCCGCGCCCCGCGGACCAGCCGGTCGGCGCGGACGCTCATCAGATCCGCCGCGCCTGGCCCCAGGCCGACGCCGTGAACGGTCCCGGTCATTCGGCGCGGCTCGCCAGCGCGTTGATCGCCGCCACCGTGATCGCGCTGCCGCCGGGGCGGCCCTTCACGATGGCGCAGGGGACGGGCTGCGCGTCCCAGAGCGCGTCCTTCGACTCCATCGCGCCGACAAAGCCGACCGGACAGCCGATGATCGCGGCCGGACGCGGGCAGCCGGGGTCTTCCAGCATGGTCAGCAGATGGAACAACGCAGTCGGCGCATTGCCTATCGCCACCAGCGCCCCGCCCAGATACGGCCGCCACAGCTCCAGCGCGGCCGCCGAGCGGGTCGTGCCCATCTCCTTGGCGAGCGCGGGCACCGAGGGATCGCGCAGCGTGCAGATCACCGGATTGTCGGCGGGCAGCCGCGCGCGCGTCACGCCCTCGCTGACCATATGCGCGTCGCACAGGATCGCCGCCCCGTTTGCCAGCGCCTGCCGTCCCGCCATCGCGAAGCCGCTCGAGAAATGGATCGACGGCGCCAGTTCGACCAGTCCGGCGGCATGGATCATGCGGACCGCGACCGGCTCCTCCTCCGCATCGAAGCGGGCCAGCTCCGCCTCGGCGCGGATGATGGCAAAGGACTGGCGATAGATCGCCGCGCCATCGGTTTCGTAAGTGTACGGCATCAACAGGCTCCGAGAAGCGCGACCGCCCGCTCGGGCGTCAATCCGGTGTGAAGGGGCGTGGCCCCGGCGCGGGCGTTGCGGGTCAGATCGAAAGCCCCCGCCCGCCCGGTCAGCACCCAGTCCGCCGCCCGTGCCCGTGCGCAGCCCTTCGCGCAACCCGAGACGTGCAGGCGACCGTCGATCAGCGGCGCGAGCCGGGTGGCCAATTCACGGGTCTCGACGCTGGCCTGCGGACAGGCGGGCGCGCCGACACAGGCATCGACGTGCAGGATGGGGCTATCGGCCAGCAGCATCCCGGCGGCAGGCGTCGGTGCGACGCCCTCCGCGATCAGTAGCCGCCACGGGATAAGGCGAATGGCGCAGTCATGGGTGTGGACGAACGCCGCCAGCGATGCGGCATCGATCCGGCCGAAGGGCAGACCATATACCGTGCCCAATGGGTGCGGGCCCGGCTCCATCGGCACGCCGGACGCAGGTACGGCGTCACCTTCGGCCCAATCGGGCAGAGCGACCTTGTGTCGCGCCATCCGCCCGGCGGTGCGGCCGTCGCTGTCGACGAACCAGTGCGCCAGCCGGATCAGGGCATCGACCGCATTGGAGCGGGTGACGGTCACGCCACTCGCCCGCCCATCGGCACGCAACAGCAACCCACCCGTGGCGGCGCGCTCGATCCGGAAATCGCCGGACGCGTGCGCCAGCATTGGTGCAGGCCCGGCATCGACCACGATGCCGACCTTGCCCGGCAGCTCGGGCAGTTCCGCCAGTCGCGCACGCAATTCGCTGGCGATGGCGTGGCTGTCGTCACCCTCCCGCCAGTCTGGATTGATAAGGATCGCCCCCCGCCCCTCGCGCACCGGATCGGGATCGACGAGCCCCAGTGGCTGCAACGCGGCGACCATAGCGGGCCAGCTTGCCTCGGTCGCCCCGCGCAATTGCAGGTTGGCGCGGCTCGTCAGGTCGATCTGGCCATTGCCATGCCGGATCGCAGCGTCGCACAGCCCCTCGACCTGTTCCGCCGTCAGCCGGGCAAGCGGCGGGCGGACGCGGACGAGCAGGCCGTCGCCCGCCATCATCGGCCGCCATGCATCGGGGCACCAGCCCTTGACCTCGAACCCGCTCATCCCGCGCCGTCCAGCATCGCCAACACGGAGTTGCGCCGCGTCTGCCACAACCCTGCCTTGTGAAGCGCCGCAAACCGCGCCTCCATCGCCTTCAACGCCGCCGGGTTCGCCTGCACCATGAAATCGCGCACCGCGTCCTGCGCCAGCGTCGCATCCCAATAGAGGTCGATCAGCGACGCGGGCACCACATCGGCCAGATGCGCGAAGCTGCCCAGATGGTCGAGCGTCGCGGCAATCTCGGCCGCGCCGCGAAAGCCATGCGCCATCATGCCCGCCACCCAGCGCGGGTTGGCGGCGCGGGCGTAGACGGTGCGGGCGATCTCCTCCGCCAGCGTCCGCGCCTTGGGGCTGGCCGGATCACGCGTATCGAGATGATAGAGCGACGCCCCCCCTTCGCCCACAGCCGCCCGCGCCGCCGCGAAGCCCGCCTGATGCGCGGCATAATCGGCAGCGAGCAGCAGGTCGCTCTCCGGCAGGTCGTGGACATGGACAAAGGCCTGCGCCCCTGCCACCCGCGCCGAGATCCCCTCGGCATCGCGCCGGTCGCCATCGTCGAGCGCGGTCGCCGACGCGGCGAGCCAGCTCCGTCCCGCCTCGATCCGCGCGGCCTCGTCATAGCCCGCCTCCGGGTCCAGCCCGATACCGTAGCGGCCGGGTGCGGGACCGTAGACGCGCGGGCTCGCCTGCCCGACAAACGGATTCCACTCCGGTTCCTCGTCACGAGCCCCTAGGGCGCGCACCGCCTGCCCGAACAGTGCGACCAGATGGGGGAAGGCGTCGCGGAACAGCCCCGACACGCGCAGCGTCACATCGACGCGCGGCCGGTCGAAGCGCATCAGCGGCATCACCTCGAACCCCGTCACCCGCTCGGACCGGTGGTCCCAGACCAGCTCGACCCCGATCAGGTGCAGCGCCATGGCGAATTCCTCGCCCGCCGTGCGCATCGTCGCCGATCCCCAGAGGTCGACGATCAGGGTGCGGAGGTGATCGCCCTCCTCCTGCATGTGGCGGCGGATCAGTTCCTCGGCGAGCTTGACGCCCTGTCCTTGCGCCGCGCGGCTCGGCACCGCGCGCGGGTCGATGGCGTAGAGGTTGCGCCCCGTGGGCAGCACATCGGCGCGCCCGCGATAGGGCGAACCCGATGGCCCCGCCGGGACGCGCTTGCCGTCGAGCCCGGCGAGCAGCCCGGCCCGCTCGGCCGCGCCTTGTTCGCCGCGCCCGAAGACGTGCAGCCCCTCGCCGAACTGGCTGTCCTTCACGTCGCACACGAACGCGTCGATCCGGGCGAGCGGGTCGTCCGCCCCCGCCAGCCCCAACGTCTCGCCCAGCCCGACGCTGTCCGCCTCGTCGGCGATCAACCCGCGCAGCCGGTCGCGGCGCGCCGGGTCGAGGCCATCGGCATTGGCATATTCGTCGAGCAGCGCCTCCAACCGCCCCAGCCCCGCGCCCGTCTCCGCCTGAACCAGCGCCGGGGGGACATGGCCGATCGTTACCGCGCCCAAGCGCCGCTTGGCCTGTGCCGCCTCGCCCGGATCGTTGACGATGAACGGATAGAGGACCGGCCAGTCGCGGGTCAGCGCCTCGGGCCAGCAGGTATCGGATAGTGCGACCGCCTTGCCCGGCAACCACTCCAGCGTGCCATGCGCACCGACATGGACCAGCGCATCGATCGCTTGCGCGCGGAGCCAGAGATAGAAGGCGACATAGGAGTGTCGGGGGCAGCGTGAGAGGTCGTGATAATCGTCTGCGCGCGCGTTCCGGCGGCCCCGCTCGGGCTGGAGCGCGACGATCGCCTTGCCGAGCGTAAGGGCGGGGAAATGGAAGGAGTCGCCCTCGACCAGCGGGTCGTCCTCGACCGCGCCCCAGCTTTCGAGCAGATCGGCTTGCAAGGTTTCGGGCAGCTGGCCAAGCGCGTCGCGATAGGCCGCGACCGGCCATGCGATGCGGTTGTCGATCAGCGCAGCGGGCAGATCGGGGTGCGCGGCGGTGTCGTACCCGGCGGCGTGCAGGTCTTCCAGGATCGCCTGCGCCGAGGCAAAGCCGTCCAGCCCGACCGCATGCGCCGCCTGCCAGTCCTTGCCGGGATAAGTGGACAGCAGGATCGCCAGCCGCCGCTCCGCCGCCGGAGTCGCGGCCAGTTTCGTCCAGCCCGCCACCTTGTCCGCCACCGCCCCGATACGGGCCGGTTCGGCGCGGTGGAGGCGTAAGGCGACATCGAAGTCGGGGTCTCGCTCGCCCGGTTGCTTGAAGCTGACCACGCCTGCGAACAGCCGCCCGTCGATCTCGGGCAGGACGACATGCATGGCGAGGTCGGCAGGCGACAGGCCGCGCGCCGATCCCTCCCAGCCCTCGCGGTCGCTGGTGGCGAGTGCGACCTGAAACACCGGCACGCCCGCGCCGTCGAGCGGCGTGGTGTCATCCTCGCCGCGCGCGGAGAAGGCGGTGGCGTTGACGATCGCGGCGGGAGTGAGGGCTTTGACCCAACGCGCGATCCATGGGCCAGCGCCCTCGGCTTTCAGCGAGGGGACGAACAGGGCGATGGGGTCGAAGCCATGTTCGGTAAGGGCGGCGTGAAGCGCAGCGATGGGTTCGAGATCGGCAGCGGCGAGATAGGCGCGGTAGAAGACGATCAAGACACGGGGGCGGATTGCGGTCAGCAGGGTTTCGGCGGGGCAGGTCAGGCCCTCCGGTGACCAGCCTCCGACCAGTGCGACCAGTGGAGAGAGCCCTCCCCCATCCCCTCCCGCCTGCGGGAGGGGCGTGCTTGTGGTGAGCGCCCGCGCTTCTTTACCAGGCTGGCTCGCGTCACCGGTCAGACGTTCGCTTATAAACCCAACGCCCCCCGCATCACGATAGCCCCTCCCGCAGGCGGGAGGGGTTGGGGAGGGCAAAGCCGCAAGCGACACAGCCTCGGCAATTTCTCCCAAAGCCAAAGCCGCCGCCTGCGCCCCGCCCGCATCACACAACGTCGTCAACCGCCGCACCAACACGGCATCCACCGTCGACGCGGCCGCCAGCTGCCGGTCCTCCCGCCCATCCGCCGCCAGGACCGCCAGCGCGATGCCCCGCTCGCGCGCCAGCCGCTCGACCTCGCGCAGGCCGTAATCCCAGTATGCCGCCCCGCCGATCAACCGGATCAGGATCGCCTTCGCATGAACCAAAGTCTGCTCGACATAAATGTCGACCGACAGCGGATGGACCAGCGCCGCCAGATTGGCGAGCCGCAGCGACCAGGGGAATCCCCCTGCCCGCCAGCCCGCCGCAAAGGCGCTCAGGTCGCTGTCGGAGAAGGACAGCACGACCACGTCACCGGGGCGCTGCCCCAGATCCTGTGGGACGGCCTGTTCCTCCAGCCCATGGCTCTCGCGAAAGACGAGATGCACCTGTTCAGCCCTTCAGCACGGCCTCGATCGCGGGCCGGTCGATGCGGTCATGTTCAGCGATAACGACCAGCTGCGTGCCGCGCGCCTCGCCTGCGCCCCAGGGGCGGTCGTAATTGGTGCGCACCCGGCGACCGACCGCCTGGACCAGCAGCCGCATCGGCTTGCCCGCCACCGCCGCATAGCCCTTCACGCGGAGAATATCCTGCTGCTCGGCCAGCGTGACGATGCGTTGGGTGAGCGCCTCGGGGCTCTCCACCTCGCCCAGCATCACCGAGATGCTGTCGAAATCGTCATGCTCGTGATCGTCCGCACCGTCATGGTGCGAGGGGCGCGCGGCGATATCGTCCTCGGCGGCGGCCTCCAGGCCCAGCACGATCTCGGCGGAGACGATGCCGTCGACCGCCTCGACCATCGGCAGCGGGCGTGGGGCCTCGGCGGCGATGATGGCGCGCGCCTTGGCGACACCCTCCTGCCCGGCAAGGTCGGCCTTGGTCAACAGGACGATGTCGGCGCAGGCCAGCTGGTCCTCGAACACTTCCGACAAGGGGGTTTCATGATCGAGGCTGGGGTCGGCGGCGCGCTGTGCCTCGACCGCGTCCAGATCGGGGGCGAAGCGGCCCGCCGCGACGGCCTCCGCATCGGCGAGCGCCACCACGCCGTCGACGGTGATGCGCGAGCGGATCGCGGGCCAGTCGAACGCCTTCAGCAGTGGCTTGGGCAGTGCCAGCCCCGAGGTCTCGATCAGGATGTGATCCGGGCGCGGCTCCATCGCCAACAGCTTTTCGACCGTGGGGATGAAGTCGTCGGCGACGGTGCAGCAGATACAGCCATTGGCCAGCTCGACGATATTCTCCGCCGGGCAGTCGGGGATGGCACAGGACTGGAGGATGTCGCCGTCGACGCCCAATGTGCCGAACTCGTTGACGACCACCGCCAGGCGACGGCCGCCTGCGTTTCGGATCAGGTGACTGATGAGCGTGGTCTTGCCCGCGCCCAGAAAGCCGGTGACGATGGTGACGGGGACCTTGGATAGGTCACGCATGGTAATTCTCCGACGCGCCGGACGAGCGAGCGCGGAAGGGGCCCATCGCCGGAGCGGTGACGGACGGGCGCTGTCGAATGCGTCCGCCCCGCTTGTCGGCGACCGATGCGGCCCCGGCCGCATGGCTTCGTCGCTCCCCGACGGAGAACCGTGCCCCGACCACCCCCTGGGTCCAGGCAAGAGCGACCATGACGCCGGCAGGTCTCCTGGCTCGCGGGTCGAAGCGAAGGAGATGCGCCTTCCCGGATTGGCTCCAGTGGCCGTGCCTATAACAGCACCAGCATCGCTCGCTCACCGCTTACAGTTGCAGGGACAGCCGGGGATTTTCACCCCATTCCCGTTAAAGCCCTTGCGGGCACCGGCGCGATCTTCGAGGGCTTTCGCTCCCGATCAGCGGCATTTATCCCGCCGCGCTGGGCTTTGCAATTCGCGCCTCCATCGCCGCGAACCCGCGCCAGCGATAGAGGAGGAAACTCGCCCCCCAGCAGACAACGAACAGCCCGACGATCGCAAAGCCCAGCACGTTGAAATGCTCGGACAGCGCGCCCGCATAACGGAACGGCCCCGCCGTCCAGCCGAACCGCTCGGCCAGCAAGGCGGTCGCCTGGATACCGCCGATCACCAGCGCCACCAGCGCGGAAACCAGCGTGATCGTCATATTGTAATAGAGCTTGCGAAGCGGATGGACGAACGCCCACTCATAGGCGCCCAGCATCACCAGCCCGTCGGCGGTGTCGATCAGCGCCATGCCGACCGCGAACAGCACCGGGAAGACCAGGATCGTCGCCAGCGACACGCCGTCCGCCGCGTGCGACCCCGACAGCCCCAATATCGCCACCTCGGTCGCGGTGTCGAAGCCCAGCCCGAACAGGAACCCTAACGGCGCCATGTGCCAGCTGCGCCGGATCAGCCGGAACAGCGGGCGGAACAGTCGCGACAGCGGCCCCTGCCCCGAAAACAGCATGTCGGCATCGGCCTCGGCCATCGGTTCCCCGCGCGCGACACGCCGGAAGCGGGTCCAGACGTCGCGCAGGATGATCAGGTTCATGATCGCGATGGCGAACAGGAAACTGGCCGAGACGATGGTGGCGATCGTCCCGCCGCTTTGCCCGAACGCCTCGAAGTCGGACAAGGTACTCGCCGCCAGCGCCACCGTGGTCGCTGCGATCAGCACGATGGCCGAATGGCCGATCGCGAACCACAGGCCGACCGCAATGGGACGCTGGCCGTCCTGCATCAGCTTGCGGGTGACATTGTCGATGGCGGCGATGTGATCGGCATCGACCGCGTGCCGCAGCCCCAGGCTATAGGCGAGCAAGGCGGTGCCCAGCATCAGGCTGTTGCCCGCGAACACGCTGAACGCCCAGCCCCAGACGGCGATATTGACGATGACCAGCGCCCCCATCAGCAGCGCGACGCGGTGCTTGAGCGGTGGACGTGTCAGCGAGGTATGGGCAGAAACTTCGGACATGGGTGGATAACCTCCCCCAAAGCGCCATGGCGACTGGCGGCCGACCTTCCGCTCGCGCGGTCGTCCCCGGTCGAAGGCGGGCGCGCGCCCGGCCGGGTTCCGATTCGTGTCGGCCAGGTGGCGTCGCTCGAATGATACAATATATCCTAGCCATGACCACCCCCTGGATCGCGGCAAGAGCGACTCGCACCGGCAGGTCTCCTGGCTTGCGGGTCGAAGCGTTCCGCGATGCGGCCTTCCCGGATGGCTCCAGTGGCTGTTCCCTGTTGCAGGAACCGGCATCACGCGCTCGCCGCTTACAGTTGCAGGGACAGCTGGGGATTTTCACCCCATTCCCGTTTCAAGCCCCGAAGGGCACCGGCGCGATCGACCGGCGGTGGAGCTGAAAGCCCCTGCCGGTCGGCACGGGGATAGTCTGCGGCGGATGGAGGCGCAAACCGCTTTATCGGGCGGTGCGCGCGGCTTAATCCCGCTGCCATGATCGATGTGAGACGATTGCGGCAATGGGCCCCGGCGGCAGCGTGCCTGGTGGCGGCGTGTTCGGGCGGGAATTACCGCCCGGTCAGCGATTTTCCGGTGCGGATCGGCAAGCCCTATACGGTGCGGGGCATCACCTATGTTCCCGCCGAGGACACGACCTATGACATGCTGGGCTATGCCAGCTGGTATGGCAACGAATCGGGCAAGCGTACCGCGAACGGCGAACGCTTCCGCCCCGGCTGGGCCACGGCGGCGCACACCACCTTGCCCCTGCCCAGCTATGTCGAGGTGACCGCGCTGGATACCGGGCGGCGGATCATCGTGCGGGTCAATGATCGTGGACCCTTCGCGGGATCGTCCCGAATCATAGACCTCTCGCGCGGTGCCGCCGAGCAGCTGGGCCTGCGCGCGGTCGGTAAGGCGGCGGTGCGGGTGCGTCGGGTGGAGCCGGACGAAAAGGACCGCGAACGCCTGCGCCACGGCAAGGCGGCGCGGCCCTTGCCGCCGGTATCGGATGCAGTGCGGGCGAATTTGCTGTCGCAGATCGCGGCGGCGGGGATGGCGGTTCGGTAAAAACAGCAGTTCCGCCAGTTTCGGGCGTTCGGGCGGGCGGAATGCACGCCCGGGTCAGTAGAATGAGCGGAGCGTAATCGCCCGGGACGGACCGTCGCAAAGCTTCAGTACGTGGCGAGTGCCGGATGCCGCCCTGCTCCAATAACCATCGAGCAACTCCTGCGAGACCGGCCTACCGTCGATCGCACATATCTCGGCCCCCGCTTTCAGCCCCGCCGTCATCGCGGGCGAGTTCCGCATGACATGCGCGATGGCCCATCGACCGTCGCGAACGAACCCCTGTATGCCGTCTCGGCTTCTCTTGATCGGAGCAGCAGGCCGGGTTCGAGGCTCCAATGTCATCTGCCCTGCGGTGAGATCGACCGTCATGTTATAGGCGCGCAAGGTCCCCATTCCGACCAGGGCCTGGATGCCCGATCCCACCCAACCGCTAAACTCAATAGTGGCATAAGCGTCGGCAACCTTATGCTGGCCGATCATGAAGTCCGTCACTCGGCCCAGCGGCTGAGTCGCGGTGCCGCCCGCACCGATCGATGCTATGTCGGTCTGAGGCTTGAATCCCGCCACCTCGGCTATTCTCGCGGACAGGGACATTGGATCATCACTGCCCGTGTCGATCATGACCGGTGACACGGACTTGCCATTGACCGAGATGTCCGTGACCAGTCTGGAATTATTCGGGCCAACCCTGATCGGGATGCCGTCGCTCAGAGGGATCGTACCGCTTTTCATCAATCGGAAGCGATGATGATCCTGATCGACCTGCCATTCGAAGGGGCCGAGCAAGGGTAGGCCGATCACGACATCGACGCCTTTCAAATTCGAAACAGCAAGGTTGCTGAGATCAAGGACGGTGACGGCACCGGGCTTTATCGTGCGAAAGACACCGACGTCGATCGCAACGGAGGGTGTGGTGTAATATTGGGTTGGTCCCCCCACACTAAGGGGCGGCTTGCCCCATGGCGTCAACGGGAGGTGATGGGCGTCCGCATAGGATTTGCTGACGGCGAGATAGTCGAATCCGGTGTCGATCATGGCCTTGGCGGGCTGACCGTTCAACATGACGGGGATGACGATGTGGTTACCCTCAGGATTGAAGTCTATCCACCCCGATCCCGCATCCGGTATCCAGAACAATGGCGGGTTGGTAAATGTGGCTGGCAGCGGAGTAGTAGCGTCCTGCGCTTGCACGGGCATGACACCGACAATTGCAGCATAGGCGACAAGCAATTTGCGAGCTGCAGCTGCTCTTCGTTCCCGTATCGCCGCCAGTTTGCTCACCATCGCCCCCCAAAACTCTGATGCCGTTCCATCAGATGGGTACAATGCATCCTCTTATGGCGTGCTTGCAAGCCATCGCCTCGGCCCGGGCCAATTCGGCCCGCCATGACGCCAAACCTCCGGCCCTCACTCCGCGCGAGACAAGCAGAACACGCCAGAAACGAAAAAAGCAGGCTTTCGCCCGCTTCATCGTCGTCCACCGATGTCAGTAGAAGATTGGTCGGGGCGACAGGATTCGAACCTGCGACCCCCACACCCCCAGTGTGATGCGCTACCAGGCTGCGCTACGCCCCGACCGAGCGGCGGCCTCTAGGCGGGTTTTATCCGGGATGCAAGCCTTGATGTTGCGATACCAGCAACACCACATCCGCCTCTCCATTGCGCCTGTCCGCCTGCGATGGTAGCGGGCAGGCTATCCGACATGGGGGCTTGTCGATCGTCATCGGTCGACACGTACCCGTGCCCATTCAGCATAGACGGGTCCGAATGTTCATTCCCTTCACCGCTCAGGCAGCAACCGGGGCCGCTACGTCCGGCGGAGCCGCCTCGTTCCTCAGCCTCGCGCCGCTGCTCCTCGTCTTCGTCGTCTTCTATTTCCTCATGATCCGTCCGCAACAGCGCCGGATGAAGACGCTGCAAGCGTCGATCGAGGCGGTCAAGAAGGGCGATCAGGTCACCACGGCGGGCGGCATCGTCGGCAAGGTGACCCGCGTCGAGGACCAGCTGGTCGAGGTCGAGATCGCGCCGAACGTCCGCGTCCGCGTGGTCAAGGCGACGCTGACCGACGTGCTCGACCCCACCGCCAAACCCGCGAACGACTGACCCCATGCTGGATTTCCCCCGCTGGAAGGTCGCTTCCATCGTCGCGCTGCTGGCGGCCCTGTGCCTGCTGGCGATCCCCAGCTTTCTGCCCGAAAGCGTCACCAACACATGGGGGGCGATTCCGCATCCCCGCGTGAACAAGGGCCTCGATCTGGCAGGCGGCAGCTATCTGCTGCTGGAGGCAGACACCGCCGACCTCGCCAATACGCGGCTGGAGACGATGCGCGATCAGGTCGCGGCCGAAATGCGGCGCGGCAATCCGCGTATTGACATCGGTGACATCTCGGTGCGGAACGGCCAGCTCAGCTTCATGCTGCGCGATCCCTCGCAGGTGGATGCGGCGCGTGAGCGGCTGCTGACGATCACCGGCGGCGGGGCGGGCATGACCGGCCAGCGCGAATGGGACATCCAGGTCGTCGACACCTCGCGCTTCGTGCTGAAGCCGACCCAGGCGGGGCTGACCCAGGCGATCGACACCGCGATGAAGACCGCGACCGAGGTCGTCCGGCGGCGTATCGACGCGCTGGGCACCAAGGAGCCGACGATCCTGCAACAGGGCAGCAACCGCATCGTGGTGCAGGTGCCCGGCCTTCAGGACCCGCAGGCGCTGAAGAACCTGATCGGGAAGACCGCCAAGCTGGAATTCAAGCTGGTCGACACGACCGCCAATCCGGTCGAGGTCGCCAAGGGCAATGCGCCCCCGGGCAGCCAGATCCTGCCTTATCCGGGCAATCCGCTGGGTGCGCCGGTGATCGCGGTCAAGCGGCCGGTCATCATCTCGGGCGACCAGCTGATCGACGCGCAGCAAACCTATGACCAGCAGACTAACGCGCCGCAGGTGGCGATCACCTTCGACGCGCAGGGCGGTCGTAAGTTCGCCCGGATCACGCAGGAAAACACCGGTAAGCCGTTCGCGATCATCCTTGACGGCCAAGTGCTGTCGGCGCCCAACATCAACGAACCGATCCTTGGTGGTCGCGCCCAAATTATGGGCAATTTCACGACCGACACAGCCAACCAGCTGGCGATCTCGCTGCGTTCGGGCAAGCTGCCGATCGACCTGAAGGTCATCGAGGAGCGCACCGTCGGCCCCGATCTGGGTAACGACTCGATCCGCGCTGGCATCCTGGCCTCTGCGATTGCGGCGATCGCAGTCATTGTTTTCATGGCCGTGACCTATGGCCGGTTCGGCATCTATGCGAACATCGCCGTCGTCATCAACGTGCTGGTCATCCTAGCCGTCATGGCGATGCTGAACGCGACGCTTACCCTGCCGGGGATCGCGGGCTTCATCCTGACCATCGGCACCGCGGTCGACGCCAACGTGCTGATCAACGAGCGTATTCGCGAAGAGCGCAGGCGCGGACGCAGCGTCGTCCAGTCGGTCGAGCTGGGGTATAAGGAAGCCAGCCGCACCATCTTCGAAGCGAACGTGACCCACGCCATCTCCGGCGTCATCATGCTCGTGCTCGGCTCGGGCCCGGTCAAGGGTTTCGCGGTCGTGCTGCTGATCGGCATCGTGACCAGCGTGTTCACCGCCGTTACCTTCACGCGGATGCTCGTGGCGCTGTGGTTGCGCCGCGAAAAGCCCAAGACCATCAATATTTGAGGCAGGAGAACAGATCATGCGCCTCCTGAAACTCGTCCCCGACAACACGAACATCGATTTCGTCCGCCTGCGCGGCTGGGCATTCGGGCTGACGCTCGCGCTCACCCTGCTGGCGGTCGGCGTGACGTTCGCCAAGGGCCTCAATCTGGGCGTCGACTTTGTCGGCGGCCTGATGATCGAGGAGAAATTCCCCACCCCGCCATCGGCCGACCGGGTGCGCTCGGTGATCGACGGGCTGGGCGTGGGCGAAGCCAATATCCAGACGGTCGGTGACGGCCGGACCATCAGCATCCGCTTGCCCGCCCCTGCCTCCAACGACGACGGCGCGACCAACGCGGTCGTCCGCAAGGTCGAAGCCGCGCTGGGCCAGCAATTCCCCGGCGCGACCTTCAGCCGTTACGACACGGTGTCGGGCAAGGTGTCGGGCGAACTCATCAAGCATGGTGTGCTGGCGGTCGTGCTCGCGGTGCTGGGCATCGGCCTGTTCGCGATCTTCCGCTTCGAATGGCAGTTCGGCGTGTCGACCATCGTCGCCATCGTCCACGACCTTTTGGTCACGCTCGGCTTCTTTGCGATCACGCGGTTCGAAGTCGACCTGACGATCATCGCGGCGTTCCTGACCATCATCGGCTATTCGATCAACGACAAGATCGTGATCGACGACCGCATCCGCGAGAATATGCGCCGCTATCGCAAGATGGAGATGCGCGAGATCATCAACCTGTCGGTGAACGAGACGCTGCCGCGCACCGTCATGACCTCGGTCACGATCCTGTTGGCACTGTTCGCGCTGCTGCTGCTGGGCGGCCATGTGCTGCGCGGCTTCACCGCCGCGATGATCCTGGGCATCGTGGTCGGCACCTATTCGTCGATCTACGTCTCGTCCTCGCTGCTCATCACGCTGGGCCTGCGCGCCGAGCCGAACCGCGAGAAGCCGGGCACCACCGACAAGCGCAAGGTGGCCGACGCCGAGCGCATCACCCCGCGCGAGGGCTGAGCGCCAGCGTGAGCGATTCGATCCGCATCACGCGCGATCCGACCGCGCCCGGCCCGATCGTCCGTGGCTTTGCCGCCACGGGCTTTCGGGTGGGCGAGATCGCCTATCCCGCGCTGCTCCTGTCGCCCGACTGGCACGAGCCGTGGAGCCCGCCGCCCTTCGACGCCCTGACCGCCGATTCGGTCGCGGCGCTGATCGACGAAGCGCCGGAATTCCTGTTGCTCGGCACCGGTGCCAGCCTGCGCCGGGCACCCCGCGCCTTCGCCACCGCGCTCGAAGCGCGGGGCCTGGGTGTCGAGGTGATGGACAGCCGCGCCGCCGCCCGCGCCTGGGGCGTCCTGCGCAGCGAAGGGCGCAAGATTTGCGCCGCGCTCTACCCGCTCGACGCGTAATTTAGGCTTTTCCTCCCCTGCAAGGGGAGGTGGCAGGGCGCAGCCCTGACGGAGGGGTGTCCCGCTATCGAGAGGGGTGACACCCCTCCACCAGCTTCGCTGGTCCCCCTCCCCTTGCAGGGGAGGAATTTTTCAGGTGTACCGCCCGCGCGCGACCAGTTCGGCCAGATGCGAGTGCAGCGCCGCCGCATTGGCCGTCCAGGTAAAGTCCCGCACCGCCGCCCGCACCGCCCAGGGGTCGGCCGCCTGATCCAGCACGTCGCGGATCGCTTTTGCGAACGCGTCCGGATCAGCCTGCGCGATCCGCCCCGCCGTGCGACTGGTCACGACATCGCTCGCGCCACCCGCCGGGGTGATGACCACCGGCGTTCCACAGGCGAGCGACTCGACCCAGGCATTGGCCAGCCCCTCCGACGCGGAAGCCAGGGCCATCACGTCCGCCGCCCCCAGCAGCGGCGGAAGCGCGGCATGGGCGATGCCACCGACCAGCCGCACCCGATCCGCTATCCCCCATCGCGCGGCTCGGGCGGACAGGGCGGCGCGCTCCCCCCCCTCCCCCACGATCATCAGCGTGACGCCCGGCAGCTTGGCGACGGCATCGATGACCACGCCATGCCCCTTGCGCGGGATCAGCGCGCCCAGCGACACGACCAGGGGCCCGGTGACCCCGAGCGCCTGTTTGGCGGCGGCGCGATCGATGGGCTGGAACCGGCTCTGATCGACGCCGGTATGGTGAACGCGAATCCGGTGCCGCGAGACGCCCAGCGCCGCGACATCTTCGGCCATCGCATCGCTGACCGCGAGCAGCCCGTCGGCCTGTACCGCCGCGCGCGCCACCTGATGGCGGGTCGCAGGGGCATGACCCCAGTGATGGATATCGGCCCCACGCGCCTTGATCGAAACCGGCACGCCATAGCGCCGCCCCAACGCGACCGCCGCCGGGCCATCGGGAAAGAAGAAGGACGCGTCGATCACGTCGAACGCCCGCTCGTCGCGCAGCCGGTCGAGCACCGGCGTCAACGCACGGACCAGCGCAGGGACATGGAAGCGCCCCCCCGTGCCCGGCAGCGTGGTGAAGCGCGGGCGGCTGACGTCCAGGCCCGCCCAATCCTCCCGGAGCGGCAAGGTGGCCTGCGCACGAAACCGCGCCGACCGCGCGAGCGGCCAGACCGGCAGGCCGATCGGCGCGACCACCCGCACCGCGACGCCCGGCCGCATCGCCAGCGCGGCGGTCTGGCGTTCGACGAAGATACCGAAATTGGGCCGCGTCGCATCGGGAAACAGGCTCGACAGGGTCAGTATGTTCAGCATGAAACCCGATACTCCTGCCCAAAGGAAGTCGCCGTTATCGCCGACACCGCCCCCTTGCGCCACCGGGCGCACGATACGACCCAAATTCTGACGGCGGAGATATCCGCCATTCATCAACCCGACAGATCGGTCCTGACACAATCCTGGCCATAAGCTATCCTTTTGACGGCTTTTGGGGGGAGGAATTCGATGGGGCGATTCGGGCGGCTGGGTGCCATGCTGGCACTGAGTGCGACCTTGGCGGCGTGCGGCGATGGCGGCGGCGGAAGCAGCGGCATCGTGGCGTCGAACAACGGCGGCGGCTCCGGCTCGGTGAGCGCGTCGGACAATGCCTGTTCGCTGCGCAACCGCCAGAACTGGGTCGCTGCGCAGATGAACGAATGGTATCTGTTCCCCGATACCCTGCCTGCCTCGCTCGACCCGTCGCCCTATGCGACGGTCAGCGACTATATCGATGCCCTGACCGCCACCGCGCGGGGGCAGCGCAAGGATCGGTATTTCACCTACATCACCTCGATCGCCGAGGAAAACGCCTATTATAATTCGGGCGCATCGGCCGGATTCGGGTTCCGCCTGACCGCCGACGCTTCGCAATCCAAGCTGATGATCGCCGAGTCGTTCGAAAGTGGTGCGGCGCTGGCGGCGGGGATCGATCGCGGCTCGGAAATCCGGGGCATCGGGACCAGTTCCACCAATATCCAGTCGATCGCCGATATCGTCCGGGCCGATCCCAACAACGGCCTGTCCAACGCCCTCGGCCCCGATACCGCGGGCACGACCCGTTATTTCCAGGTCGCGGACCCGTCGGGCAATGTCCGCATCGTCTCGCTGACCAAATCCACCTACACGCTCCAGCCGGTATCGCCGAGTTACGGCACGCAGATCATCACCGATAACGGCCAGCGTTACGGCTATATCAACCTGCGCACCTTCATCAGCACGGCCGACCCGCAACTGCGCGCCGCCTTCGCGACCTTCAAGCAGCAGGGCATCACCCAGGTCGTCGTCGACCTGCGCTATAATGGCGGCGGCAGCATCGATATCGCCGACCTGTTCAACAATCTGCTGGGCGCCAATCGCCAGACATCGGACGTGATGGGCTATGTCGCCTTCCGCGCCAGCAAGTCCTCGAACAACGAGACGACCTATTTCACGCCGCAGTCCGAATCGATCGCGCCCACCCGGCTTGCCTTTATCGGCACGGGCGGGACGGCCTCGGCCAGTGAACTCGTGCTCAACCGCACCCTGCCCTATATGGGCAGCAATACGGGGCTGATCGGCGCCAACACCTATGGCAAGCCGGTCGGCCAGATCGCACGCGACAATGCCCAGTGCGACGACCGGCTGCGCGTGATCGCGATCTCGCTGCAAAACGCCAACAAGCAGGGCGATTATTACAACGGCCTGGCCAGTGTCGTGCCCGCCAGTTGCCGCGCCAGTGACGACCTGACCCACAAGATGGGCGATCCGCAGGAAGCCTCGACCCGCGCCGCGCTCGACTTCCTTCAGGGAAAGAGCTGCACCCCGATCAGCGCATCGGCCAGTGCGCAGTCGGCCGGGACCGGGCCGCGCAAGCTGCTCCAGCCCGAACGCCCCTCGGTCGCGCAGCGCGACGTGCCGGGGCTGTTCTGACCCGCATAGCCTTTTGCCCCCCTACCCTCACCCTTCCCATCCGCTAAAGCGGGCGGGCCCCTTCCCTCTCCCAATGGGAGAGGGAGGGAGGCGCGAAGCGCCGGAAGGGTGAGGGCCTAACGCTAAGCGACCCTATATTACAGCCGCTTGGTCCCCGCATAGGCGAACAGCGCGTCGCCATCCGCCGACAGGGTCACCGTCTCGCGGCCGGTCACGGTCAGGCACTGACCGGCCTTGAACGCCACGCCCGCGACCTCGCCCGAGCCGGTAATCGGGATCAGCCATGCCGTCCGCCCCTCGGGCAAGGCGACGGCATGTTCGCCCGCCGCCCAGCGCTCCAGCACGAATTTCGGCCCTTCGACCAGGATGGTCCGCCCCTCACCCGCCGGGCCCGGCGAGACGATCGGCTGGTAGGGCGTCAGATGCGCGACATCGACGCCGTCTTCCAGATGCAGTTCGCGGTCGCTGCCATAGTCGTACAGGCGATAGGTCGTCTCGCTATTCTGCTGCACCTCGATCACGGTCAGCCCGGCCCCGATCGCATGGATGGTGCCCGACGGCGCATAATAGAAATCGTCCACCTTGACCGGCACCCAGTCGAGATCGGCCTCGATCGAGCCGTCGCGCGCATGGCTGCGAAGCTGTTCCTTGGTCATCGGCGCCTTGGGGCCCAGGGCGATGGTCGAATCGGGCTCGGCGGTCAGGATCGTCCAGCATTCGTCCTTGCCGCGCGGCAGGCCACGGGCATGGGCCTGTTCGTCATCGGGGTGGACCTGCACCGACAGCTTCTCGCTGGTGAACAGATATTTGATGAGCAGGTCGGGCGAGGTGTCGCCCGGTTCCTGGAACCAGACCTCGCCGATGGGCGCGCCGCCCGGCGCGACATCCTCGAACCCCGGATATAGCGTGTGGCGGCCCCAGGGCTTTTCGACGCGGTGGGTATGAAGCATCGTGGCGGGCATGGTCGTTCGATTCCTTCCGATCGGGCGACGGCAAAACCGTCGGGGCGGGGCGGCGTTCCCTGCCTCCACGCCCGTTCGAGGCCCATGCCGCGAGCGCTATCGGGAAGGCAAGTCGTCTATCATTGCGGCCTATCGTTACGGTTGTGCGGGAAGGACTGTTCCCCGCCCCAATGCTGCGCTAAGGACATGCGCGATGCGTAACCCCCGTTCCCGTGCGCTGTCGCTGGCGCTGATCGCCGCTCTGGCCCTTCCGATCGCGGGTTGCGCCCGCAACCGTACCCGCACCGACCTGCCTTATGTCGCGCGCGACGTCGGCACGCTGTACACGGCCGCCAAACAGCGACTGGACCAGCACCGCTATAAGGAGGCCGCGCTGCTGTTCGACGAGGTGGAGCGTCAGCACCCCTATTCGATCTGGGCCCGCCGCGCGCAGTTGATGAGCGCGTTCAGCTATTATCTGGGTCGCGACTATACCCAGTCGATCCAGTCGGCGCAGCGTTTCATCTCGGTCCATCCCGGCAATCGCGATGCGCCCTATGCCTATTATCTGATCGCGCTCGGCTATTACGAGCAAATCCAGGACGTGACCCGCGACCAGAAGATCACCCGTCAGGCGCTGGACGCGCTGGGCGAGCTGATCCGCCGCTATCCCAACAGCCGCTATGCCGCCGATGCGCGGTTGAAGATCGACCTGGTCAACGATCACCTGGCGGGCAAGGAGATGGAAGTCGGTCGCTTCTACGAGGATCGGCACCAGTGGCTGGCCGCGTCGATGCGCTTCCGCACCGTCGTCGACAAATATCAGACGACCAGCCACACGCCCGAGGCGCTGCTGCGACTGGTGGAAACCTATCTGGCGCTAGGCGTCCGTCCGGAGGCCGAACGCGCCGCCGCCGTGCTGGGCGCCAATTATCCGGGCAGCGACTGGTATAACCGCGCGTACAAGCTGATGCGCGAATACCCCGTCGAACCGATCCCCGCGATCCAGCCGGGCCAGCCCGTGGTGCCGACCGGTACGCCGGGCTCGGTCAATATCGGCCTGCCGGGCAGCGGCGGCACCGTCACCCCGAGTGCGGCCGCGCCCGGTCGCCCGACCCCGACCGGCAACAACAGCTCGCCGACGGGCTGAGTCCCTCCCTATTATTCCTCCCCTGCAAGGGGAGGGGAACCAGCGAAGCTGGTGGAGGGGTGTCCCCCCTATCGAGGACCGGACACCCCTCCGTCAGGGCTGCGCCCTGCCACCTCCCCTTGCAGGGGAGGAATGAGATGGCCCCCGCCCGAACAAATCGGGATCATTTTTACGGCGGGGGATAACATCCGCCCGCGTTTCGCTTTATATCGCGCGCCATGCTGACCACGCTGTCCATTCGTGATGTCGTCCTGATCGAGGCGCTGGACCTCGACTTCGGCCGGGGCCTGGGTGTCCTGACCGGCGAGACGGGGGCGGGCAAATCGATCCTGCTCGACGCGCTCGGCCTGGCATTGGGCGGGCGCGGCGATAGCGGGCTGGTCCGTCACGGCGCAGGCCAGGCGATCGTCACCGCCAGTTTCGAGCCCCCTGCCCCCGACGGCCGCCTGGCTGCCATACTCGACGAAGCGGGCATCGCGGTCGAACCCGGCGAACCGCTGATCGTCCGCCGCCAGGTCAAGGCCGATGGCGGCAGCCGGGGCTTCGTCAACAGCCAGCCCGCGTCCGCCGCGCTGTTGCGCGAGATCGCGCCCTTCCTGGTCGAAATCCATGGCCAGCATGACGATCGCGGCCTGCTGAACCCACGCGGGCACCGAATGATGCTCGACAGCTTCGGCCGGATCGACACCGGCGCGGTCGCCGCCGCCTGGGCCCGGTATCGCGAGGCCGAAGCCGCGCTGATCGCCGCGCGCGAGGAGATCGAGACGGCGGCGCGCGACCGCGAATGGCTGGAACATGCGGTTGCCGAACTGACCAAGCTGGCGCCCGAGCCCGGCGAGGAAGAAGCGCTGGCCGATCGCCGCCGCACCATGCAGCGATCCGAAAAGATCGCGGGTGAACTGGGCGCGATCGACGAGCATCTGCAAGGATCGGACGGGGCGCTGGCCGGCCTGCGGCAGGCCGCGCGCGTGCTGGAGCGAATCGGCGAGGACCATCCCGCGCTTGCCGAAGCGCTGGCCGCGATCGACCGCGCGGTGATCGAGGCATCGCTGGCCGAGGAACGGCTGGTCGAGGCCCAGCGCGAACTCGCCTATGACCCCCGTGCGCTGGAGGAGGATGAGGCCCGGCTGTTCGAACTGCGCGGCATGGCGCGCAAGCACCGGGTCCAGCCCGACGATCTGGCCGATCTGACCGAGCAGTTGCGCGGGCGGCTGGAACGACTCGATGCGGGCGAGGAAGGGATCGGACGGCTGGAAGCGGCCGTCGCGACTGCACGCGCCGCCTATGACAAGGCCGCCGTGCAGGTATCGACGGCCCGCGCCGCCGCCGCCGAACGGCTGGATCAGGCAGTGAAGAGCGAGCTCGCGCCGCTGAAGCTGGATGCCGCGCGCTTCCGTACCGTTGTCGCGCCGCTCGAATCCTCGGGCTGGTCGGCGGCGGGCAAGGACCGGGTAGAGTTCGAGATTTCGACCAATCCCGGCGCCCCCTTCGCGCCCCTGATGAAGATCGCCAGCGGCGGCGAATTGTCGCGCTTCATCCTGGCGCTGAAGGTCGCACTGGCCGAGGAAGGCGGCGCGACAACGATGATCTTCGACGAGATCGATCGCGGCGTCGGCGGCG
This sequence comes from Sphingomonas fuzhouensis, assembly GCF_034659795.1. Classification (NCBI taxonomy): domain Bacteria; kingdom Pseudomonadati; phylum Pseudomonadota; class Alphaproteobacteria; order Sphingomonadales; family Sphingomonadaceae; genus Sphingomonas; species Sphingomonas fuzhouensis. Next base: position 94,759 of record NZ_JAXSQY010000001.1, on the reverse strand, counting down.
CGGTGGCCTCGGCGATCGGCGACCGGCTTCACCGGCTGGCGAATCGGACCCAGCTGCTGGTCGTCACCCACAGCCCACAGGTGGCGGCGCGCGGGGCGGCGCATCTGCTGATCGCAAAGAGCCATGACGGCACCGTCACCCGCACCGGCGTCCGCGCGCTCGGCGATACCGAACGGCGCGAGGAAATCGCCCGGATGCTGTCGGGCGCGACCATCACCGACGAAGCGCGCGCGCAGGCGGACCGCCTGCTGGAATCCTGACGAAATTCCATAGAACATTATTTTATATCTGATATGATCGGTCCAAGCCGCTGAAACGTTGAACCGTTTTCGGATCTAATTGGACATATCGGATGCCGACGCTCGCTTCTTCTACCATGGACGCCACGACAAACGATATGATCGCGCTGATGGCGGATTTGCAGGCCTGTCTGGCGCGTGCGGACAAGCTGGATTTGCCGATGGTCGCCATCCATCTCGAACAGGCGCGCAGTTGGATCGCGGATCACGCCCCGGCGTCGGGCGGCGGGAACATGGGATTCACCGCCGCCCCCCGTTCCTTTTCCTGAGTCGTACAAGCCCGGCCGCTCAACGGCTTGATCCTTCGGTCACGGCTGGACTAGCACGGCGCGCGTGACCGCACCTCAGACCCTGCCGCAAACCGATCTCGAAGCCGCTGCCGAACTGGACAGGCTTGCCCGCGAGATCGCCCATCACAACCGCCTCTATCATACCGAGGACGCACCCGAGATTTCGGATGCGGAGTATGACGCGCTGGTCCGCCGCAACACCGCGATCGAGGCCGCTTTTCCGCATCTGATCCGCCCCGACTCGCCCAATATCCAGGTCGGCGCCGCCCCCGCCGCACACCTCGCCAAGGTGCCGCACGCCCGGCCGATGACCAGCCTGGACAACGCCTTCACCGACGAGGAGGTCGAGGATTTCGTCGGCCGGGTCCGCCGCTATCTGAAACTGCCCGACGATGAGCCGGTCACCCTGACCGCCGAGCCCAAGATCGACGGCCTGTCCTGCTCGCTGCGCTATGTCGACGGGCGGCTGGTCCAGGCGCTGACCCGCGGCGACGGCGCGATCGGCGAGGATGTGACGGAGAATGTCCGCACCATCGCCGACATCCCCCAGACCCTGCCCGCCGACGCCCCCCAAATCTTCGAGGTGCGCGGCGAGGTCTATATGAGCAAAGCCGATTTCGCCGCGCTCAACGCCCGGCTGGCGCAGGAAGCCGCCGAGACGGGCAAGGAGGCGCGCCAGTTCGCCAACCCGCGCAACGCCGCCGCCGGTTCGCTGCGCCAGAAGAACCCCGCCATCACCGCCGGACGTCCGCTTCGCTTCCTGGCGCATGGCTGGGGTGAGGCGAGCGCGGTGCCGGTCGAGACTCAGTTCGACATGGTCGAGGCGTGGCGCCGCTGGGGCTTTCCCATCGCCGACGCCTTTGCCCGCGTACCCGATGCCGGTGCCGCGCTGGCCATCTATCGCACGATCGAGGCGCAGCGCGCCGACCTGCCCTTCGATATCGACGGCGTGGTCTACAAGGTCGACCGGCTCGACTGGCAAGCCCGGCTCGGAATTGTCGGGCGCACCCCGCGCTGGGCGATCGCGCACAAATTCCCCGCCGAGCGGGCGCAGACGACGCTGGAACGGATCGACATCCAGGTCGGCCGCACTGGCGCGCTGACCCCCGTCGCACGACTGGAGCCGGTGACGGTCGGCGGCGTCGTCGTGACCAACGCGACGCTGCACAATGCCGACGAGATCGAACGGCTGGGCGTGCGCCCGGGCGACCGGGTCGTCCTGCAACGCGCAGGCGACGTCATTCCGCAAATCGTCGAGAACCTGACCCGCGACGTCGAACGCGCGCCCTTCGTCTTCCCCGACCACTGCCCCGAATGCGGCAGCCTGGCCACCCGCGAGGAGGGCGAGGTCGTCATCCGCTGCACCGGCGGCCTGATCTGCCCGGCCCAGCGGGTCGAGCGCCTGATCCACTTCGTCTCGCGCCACGCTTTCGACATCACCGGCCTGGGGCTGGTGCGCGTCGAGGAATTCTTCCGTGACGGGCTGATCGCCTCGCCCGCCGACATCTTCCGTCTGCACCGGCACCGCGAGGCGCTGATCCAGCGCGAGCGCATGTCGGAACTGGTGGTCGACAAGCTGCTCGCTGCGATCGACGCGCGGCGCGACATATCGCTCGACCGCTTCCTCTTTGCGCTGGGCATCCGCCATGTCGGTGAGATCACCGCGCGCGATCTGGCGCGCCGCTTCGTATCGATGGCGGGATTCCGCGCGATGATCGACGCCGCGCTTCAGGTGCGCGCGGACACCGTCCCCGCACTGGGCGAGCCCGATCGCAAGTTCGAGCTTCGCCGCCAGCGCGCCATCGTCGCCGCGATCGACACGCCCCAGATCGGCCCCGAGGTCGCCGACGCGCTGCTCGACTTCTTCGCCGAGGCGCATAACCGCGAGGTCGTCGACGACCTGCTGAGCGAAGTGACGCCCGCCGACACCGTCCACCAGACCCGCGAATCGGAAGTCACCGGCAAGACGCTGGTCTTCACCGGCACGCTCGAAACCCTGTCGCGCGACGAAGCCAAGGCGCAGGCCGAAGCGCTGGGCGCGCGCGTGTCCGGCTCGGTCTCCGCCAAGACCGACCTGGTCATCGCCGGGCCGGGCGCAGGTTCGAAGCTGAAAAAAGCGCAGGACCTGGGCATTCCGGTGATCGACGAAGCCGCCTGGAACGATCTGGTCGCGGCAAGCTGACCGGCAAGGCGCGGCGATGAACGCCGCGTCACAAAGCTGGGTCGGATCGCCCGCCTGCCGCTACCCTATTCGTAATGACACGTGATACGCGCGCAGACGAGTCTCAAGGGATTTCAAACGCTATGTGAAGGACATAGCGCCGGTATCGCTCCCATTACCGTTGCCAAGATGCAACGCCCGCCAACGGAGTGATGCGCCCCCTGTCGCTGCCCCGCACTTTGTAACATAATGGCAATGTTCGTAGCGCAGGGGCACGCGCAACCGAACCGCAGAAGCGGTCGGACCGTGCCGCTTGGTGCGAAAAGGGGACCTAAGACTTATGCGTAATTCGCTTTTCCTGGGCGCGGCCATCGTCGCGCTCGCCATTCCGGCGGCCGCAGCCGCGCAGTCGACCGGCGCGATCGATGCCGAAAACAAGGACGTCGTCGTCACCGGTTCGCGTAAGAGCGACGTCGATGGCCACAAGATCCCGACCGATCCCAAGGCCAAGGCGATCCTGACTCAGGAGGCTATCAGCCGCTCAGTTCCGGGCCAGTCGATCAACGACATCATCAACCAGCTTCCGGCGGTCAGCTTCCAGAACAACGATCCGTTCGGTTCGGCTGGCGGCACGCTCAACATTCGTGGTTTCGACAGCAGCCGGATCAGCCAGACGGTCGACGGCATTCCGCTGAACGACACCGGCAACTACGCAATTTATTCAAACCAGCAGCTCGATCCCGAATTGATCGAGCAGGTCAACGTCAATTTCGGCACGACCGACATCGACTCGCCGACCGCCTCGGCTTCCGGTTCGACCGTCAACTATCGTTCGCTGACGCCGACCAAGGATTTTGGCGCGCGCATGGTCGGCTCGGTCGGCGATTTCAGCTTCTTCCGCGTGTTCGGCGTCGTCAACACTGGTGAGTTCACGTCCTTCGGCACTCGCGCCTGGATTTCGGGCAGCAAGGCGACCAACAACTGGTTCATCAACGACTACGGCAAGATCGACAAGCAGCAGTTCAACGCGAAGCTGTATCAACCATTCGGCTCGAACGGTGATTTCATAGCGGTCACCGGCAATTATAACGTAAACCGCAACAATTTCGCAGGCTCGATCCCACTGCGCCTCGATCCAAGCCGGCCGGTGGGCACCGGCACCAACAACGGCTTCCCCACTAGCTTCGACCAGCTTCCCTACAAGGTTGCACGGTGCAACACGGACGTTCCGCAGACCGGCGTCGTTGATGCGCCCAATGGTTGCGGTACCGCCTTCGACTTCCGCTACAATCCGTCGAACACGGGCAACATCCGTATCAATTCGCGGTTCACGCTGGCGGATAATCTGGTCCTGACGGTCGATCCCAGCTTCCAATACACAAAGGCGAATGGCGGCGGCACCATTACCGGTCGCGAGGGCGTAGGTTATACGCAGACGGCTACCGGCACACGTGGTGCGATCACTACCCCTCTGTTCGGCTACATCAACAACAACTATTATTTCGGTCGTGATCTCAACGGCGATGGCGATACGCTAGACACCGTGACGCTGCTGGCGCCTAGCCAGACCGTCACGCATCGCTATGTCCTGTTGTCGTCGCTGCGCTGGGACTTCGCCGATCATCAGTCGATCCGCGTCGGCTATACCCACGATTATGGCCGCCATCGCCAGACCGGCGAAGCGGGTTACCTGCAGATCGACGGTAAGCCGTTCGACGTTTTCCCAATCAACAACGGCATCACCGCCGCGAATGGCCGCTTGGTCGAGAAGCGCGACCGCCTGTCGTTCGCAATTCTGGATCAGGTTTACGGTGAGTATAACGGGCAGTTCGGGGCCCTGCGTCTCAACGCCGGTGTGACGGGCAAGTTCTTCACGCGCGAGTTGAACAACTTCTGCTTCACCACCAGTGCTGCTGGTTTCGTCGACTGCCTTGGTCGTGGCAATACCGCGGACAACGCAACCTATGCCGCCGCCAATCCGTCCTTCGCTCCGCCGCAGCAGCGCAACTACAAGTATAGCCGCGTTCTGCCGAGCGCTGGCCTGACCTATACCTTCTCGGATACGGGCAGCGTTTATTTGAATTATTCGAAGGGTATTCAGGTCCCTGGTACGGACAACCTGTACAATGCCTTCTTCTATGCACGGAACGCGGCGCAGGCGAAGCCCGACGCCGAGACGACGGACAATTTCGACGCCGGTATCCGCTTCCAGAACAGCCGCATCCAGGCACAGGTCGGACCGTGGTACACCCGCTTCACCAACCGTTTGGCGAGCGCCTATGACCCCGACACCCAGACGACAATCTATCGCAACCTGGGTCGCGTCGATAAGTATGGCATCGATGGCTCGATCGCCTACACGCCGGTGCGCGGCATCCTGCTGTATGCGTTCGGCAATTATCTGAAGTCGGAAATCAAGAACAACGTCCAACTCGGTTTCTGCAACGGGACGGTGACCAGCACTTGCCCGGCCGGTTCCACCACCACGACGCCGGTCTTGGCGATGACCGCTGGCAAGCGGGAATCGGGCGCTCCGGTGTACACCGCCGGTGGCCGCATCCAGGCCAGCTATGGTCCCATCGAGATCGGCGGCACGATCAAGCGCACCGGCCGTCGTTACGTCAACGACCAGAATCTGCCGGTCTTCGTCTGCTCGGTCGCGGTTACGAACAACGCGTGCAACGGCACGACGACACAGATCTACGGCGCCTATGCGCCTGGTTACACGCAGGTCGATTTCGACGCGCGCGTTTCGATGGAGTGGGCAGGCCTGAACAAGACCACCTATTTCCAGTTCAACGTGCTGAACGCGTTCAACCAGTTCTATGTCGGCGGCTTCAGCGGCGGCGCCACGTCACAGTTCGTGACGACGCCGACCTTCGCGCAGGTCGCCTATCCGCGTACCTTCATCGGATCGCTGAACGTCCAGTTCTAATCGGAGAAAACAGACAAGCCTTTCAGGGCCGCCCCTCCTTCGGGAGGGGCGGCCCTTCTTTTTTGCCCTTCCCCCGCTGGCCGTGTAGATGTCGCCCGGCCATGGCCAGTCATTCGCCCGTCGCGACGTCCTCCGCTTCGCATCCCGCTTCCGATCCGCTCTCGGTGCGGCCGTTTTTCGAGAACAAGGCGCGTGCCTTCTGGACGCTGCAGGCGGCCGGGTGGTCGGGCTATCTGGTGCTGCGATCGGTGGTCGGCATCTCCAACGGCTTTTCGCTGGAGAAGATCATACCCGTGATCATCGAGGCGATCCTGGGCTATTGCATCACCCTGCTGCTCTCGACGCTCTACGGTTATTATCGGCGCATCCCGCGCATCATGGGGGTGTTCCTGACGCTGGCGACGCTGGCGGCGGCGACCTTTCTGTACGCCGCGCTCAACGCCTTTTCCTTCTCGTTCATCACCACGACCCAGCCGGGCGTCACCGTCTCGCTGCTGATCGGCAATTTGTTCATCACCTTCGTGGTGCTGGCGGGCTGGTCGGCGCTGTATTTCGCGATCAATTACTATCTGATCGTCGAGAGCCAGATCGACGAGATGCGCGCGCTGGAGCTTCAGGCCTCGACCGCGCAGCTGGCGATGTTGCGCTATCAGTTGAACCCGCATTTCCTGTTCAACACGCTGAACTCGATCTCGACGCTGGTGCTGCTGAAACAGACCGAGCGGGCCAATGCGATGTTAAGCCGGCTGTCAGCCTTTCTCCGCTACACGCTGGCGAACGAGCCGACGGCGCATGTCACGGTGGCGCAAGAGGTTGAAACGCTGAAACTCTATCTCGAAATCGAGAAAATGCGCTTTGAGGATCGCCTGCGCCCCAGTTTCGAGATCGACCCGCGGGCCGAGCGCGCGCGGTTGCCCTCGCTGCTGCTGCAACCGCTGGTCGAGAACGCTATCAAATACGCCGTCACACCGCAGGAGGAAGGCGCGGAAATCCGCGTCGATGTGCGACTGGTCGGGCAACGGGTGCGGATCACCGTATCCGACACCGGGCCCGGCTTGCACGAAATCCGTCATTCCTCAAGCGTTTCGACCGGCGTTGGACTGTCCAATATCCGCGAACGGCTGGCCCAGGCTTATGGCCCGGACCACCGCTTCGAATCCCGCTCCGCGCCGGCTGGCGGGTTCTCGGTTGAGATCGAGATCCCCTTCCAGCTTGAGAATGTGAACAGAGAGGCCGCATGACCATCCGTACCATCCTCGTCGACGACGAGCCCCTGGCGATCCAGGGCATGGAGCTTCGGCTCCAGGCGCACGACGATGTCGAGATTATCGAGCGCTGCTCGAACGGGCGCGAGGCGATCCGCGCGATCAAGACGCACAAGCCCGACCTCGTCTTCCTCGATATCCAGATGCCCGGCTTCGACGGCTTTTCCGTGGTGCAGGGGTTGATGGAGGTCGAGCCGCCGCTCTTCGTCTTCGTCACCGCCTATTCCGACCATGCCCTCCGCGCGTTCGAGGCGCAGGCGGTGGATTACCTGATGAAGCCGGTCGAGGAAGCACGCCTCGCCGATACGCTGGACCGGGTGCGCCAGCGGCTGAACGAGAAGCGCGGTGCGGGCGAGGTCGAGAAGCTGAAGGAAGTGCTCGCCGAACACGCGCCCGAGGCGGTCGCCGACCTGAACGAAGGCGGCGAGGTTGCGTCGAGCCGGTTCGAGAAGCTCATCAACATCAAGGATCGCGGCCAGATCTTCCGCGTCGATGTCGACACGATCGAGATGATCGAGGCGGCGGGCGACTATATGGTCATCAACACCGGCGACAATTCGCTGGTCCTGCGCGAAACGATGAAGGACCTGGAAAAGCGGCTCGATCCACGCCGATTCCAGCGGGTACACCGCTCGACCATCGTCAACCTCGACCTGGTGAAGCAGGTGAAGCCGCACACCAATGGCGAATGTTTCCTGCTGCTCGAGTCGGGCGCACAGGTGAAGGTCTCGCGCAGCTACCGCGACGTGGTGGCGCGGTTCGTTCACTGAGACATGATTCCTCCCCTGCAAGGGAAGGGGGACCATGCGCAGCATGGTGGAGGGGTGTCCCGCTATCGAGAGGGCGACACCCCTCCGTCAGCGCTCCGCGCTGCCACCTCCCCGTACCGGGGAGGAATGAAATTACCGCAACCCCAGCATCTTGTGGGTCTGGAGCGTCAACCGCCAGCGCGGGCGCTCCATCACCATCGCGATGCACGCCTCGCGATTTGCCTCCGCCCGAGGATCGTCGAGCGGCTGGAGCAGGTGGTTGGCGAAGTTCCAGCCTTCGATCTCCGCCGGATCGATGCCCGCCTGCGGCCAGACCAGCTTCAGCTCCTGCCCCGAACGCTGGACGACCTCCGACCCCGCCTTGGGGCTGATGCACACCCAGTCGATACACGGATGCGCCGCAAGCGTTCCGTTGCTCTCGATCGCGATGAAGAACCCGGCGTCATGCAGCGCATCGACCAAGGCGTCATCGACCTGAAGCATCGGCTCGCCCCCGGTCAGCACGACGAAGCGCGCGTCCCGCGACTCGCCCCAAAACCCTTCGACCGCCGCGACCAGCGCCCGAGCATCGGCAAAGCGGCCGCCGCCCAGCCCATCGACTCCGACGAAATCGGTGTCGCAGAAGCGGCAGATCGCATTCGCCCGGTCCTGCTCACGGCCCGACCACAGGTTGCAGCCCGCGAAGCGCACGAACACCGCGCGCCGCCCGGCCTGCACGCCCTCGCCCTGGAGCGTCAGGAACATTTCCTTGACGGCATAGCTCATGGCCTCAGCCCTGCGGCTTGACCGCATAGGCGGTGGGATCGGGGATGCCCGCTTCCTCGAACCCCTTGGAGCGCAGGCGGCAGCTGTCGCATTCGCCACAGTGCAGCCCCTCGGGCGTCGGGTCGTAGCAGGACCAGCTCAGCCCCATATCGACGCCCAGCCGGGTGCCCTCGCGCACGATATCGGCCTTGGTCATGTGCTGGAGCGGGGCGTGGATCTTGAACGGCTGGCCCTCGACGCCCGCCTTGGTCGCGATCTCGGCCAGTCCTTCGAAGGCGGCGATGAATTCGGGGCGGCAATCGGGATAGCCCGAATAGTCGAGCGCATTGACCCCGATGAACAGGTCGCGTGCGCCCGCCGCCTCGGCCCAGCCCAATGCCAGGCTGAGGAAGATGGTGTTGCGCGCCGGGACATAGGTGACCGGGATACCCGGCTGCACGCCGTCCTTGGGCACGGCGATGTCTGCGGTCAGCGCGGAACCGCCAAAGGCCGACAGGTCGAGCGGCAGGACGATGTGGCGCTCGGCCCCCAGCGCCTCTGCGACTCGCGCGGCGGCGGCGAGTTCGACCTTGTGGCGCTGGTTATAATCGACCGACAGCGCGAGCACGCGATAGCCAGCGGCCTTGGCCGAAGCAGCGGAAATCATCGAGTCCAGCCCGCCCGAAACGAGCACGACCGCCATTGGAGCAGAAGATGTCATGATGGCGACGACCGCTACGCCGATTGCCGCGCGGTTGCAATGCCGGGGGTGGATGCAAAAAGAAACGGCGGGACCGAAATATCAGTCCCGCCAAGGACCTGACCGGGCATGCTGAAGACCCGGAGGAGGGAGGTTTCCGCTGCTGAAGCAGAAACTCCGATATAGGCGAAGCCGGTAAAAACCCGGTTAAGCCCGCGTCAGTTCTTCAGCTTCCAGCCCTTGCGCAGCAGGACGTAGCAGAGGACGGCCATCACCACATCGATGCCCAGCACGACGAAGCCGCCCAGCGTCACCGGCGAGTCGGCCAGTCCCAGAAAACCGTAGCGGAAGCCCGAAATGACATAGAAGAACGGGTTGGCGTGGCTGATCGCGCGAAAGGCGGGAGCGAGGCCATCGACCGAATAGAAGGTGCCCGACAGCAGCGACAACGGCACGACCACGAAATTGGTGACCGCCGCCGCATGGTCGAACTTCTCCGCCCAGATCGAGGTCAACACGCCCAGCAGCGCCAGGAAGATCGAGCCCAACAGGCCGAACCACAGCACCGCGAAAAAGGCATGCGGGGTGACATGGACGCCGGGCCAGATCGCCATCGCGACCCACACGGTCAACCCGACCAGCACCGCACGCGTCACCGCGCCGCCGACCAGCGCGGCCAGCAGCTCGGCGGTGGAGAGCGGCGGCATCAGATAATCGACGATCGTGCCCTGGATCTTGCCGACCAGCAGCGAGAAGCTGGCATTGGCGAAGGCGTTGTTCATCATGCCCATCACGATCAGGCCCGGCGCGATGAAATCGGCGAACGGCACCTGCGCGCCCGCCACCGGCACGGCATGGCGACCCCCAAGGGCTGTGGTGAAAATGATGAGATACAGGAGCGTCGTGACCGACGGCGCCCAGATCGTCTGGAGCTGCACCTTGAAGAAACGGCGCACCTCCTTGATATAGAGGGTTCGCAGGCCGCCCCAGTTGATGTTCCGGATTACGGGCTCACCGGGGGCGGCGCGCACCGCCGAGTGGATTTCGCCGATGGGGGGCTGGCTGCTCATCGCCATAGCGCGTAACCGTTGCCGTGGCCGCCCGCAACCCGGTGCGATGGATGGAATGAGGAAAGGTTTCGAATGTCGTGGACCGATGAGCGGATCGATACGCTCAGGACGATGTGGGAAGCGGGTCAGACCGCAAGCCAGATCGCCGAAGCACTGGGCGGGGTCAGCCGCAATGCGGTGATCGGCAAGGCGCACCGCCTGGGGCTGCAGGCGCGCCCGTCGCCGGTGAAGGCCAATGAACCGGCCGCTGCGGCGCCCGAGCCGGTCGTGGCCGCTCCGCCGCCGCCCGCGCTGGAACCCGAGCCTGAGCCCTCGCCAATTCGCGCCGCGCCCGTGGCGGAAGACGAGCCGGAGGTCGAAGCCGCGCCGGTGCGCGAGCCGCAGCCGATCCTTCGCTCGGTCGGCCCCGGCGGCTTCGTGCGCCAGTCGCCCGGCGAGCAGCAGCCCCCGCCCTCGCCCGCCCCGCCGCGCCGCCTGGTCCCCGCCAAGCCCAGCCCCGAGATCGCGGGCAAGACCTCGCTGCTCGACCTGAACGATCGCATCTGTAAATGGCCGATCGGCCATCCGGGCGAGCCGGACTTCCACTTTTGCGGTGAGAAGGTGAACCCGGGCTTCCCCTATTGCGTCGCGCATTGCGGCCATGCCTATCAGGCGCAGCTGCCCCGCCGTGATCGTCGCCCGCCGCCACCGCTGCCCTTTGGCGGCCCGCGCGTCCGCTGATGTGAAAAAGCCCCGCCGGTTTACGACCGGCGGGGCTTTTCATGGAGGGCACCTGCTGCCCCCCGCTCCGGTGAAAAAGGGCGGCCTTCCGCATGGAAAGCCGCCCCTACCGCATCAGAAGCGGAACGCCGCCGTCGCGCGCAGCGAGTGCCAGCGGAACTTGTCATCCGACCGGCGGATGTCCGTGCCCGCCGTATTGGGCGCCAGCACGAACGGATTGGTCGCGGCCGCCGTCCCTTGCGTCACCCGGACGCGCGTGTCGTCGTCGCGATACTGGTGGTACATATATTCCATGCCGATCGAGAAGTTGCGCGCGATCTTCTGCTCGATGCCGCCGCCGGCGAGGAAGCCGAACTGGTTGCGCTTGCCGCTGACCGCAAAGGCGTTCGCCGCATTCGAGGTGGTGAACTCGCGATTGATCCGGGCATAGCCGCCGCCGAACGTGCCGTAGAACAGCGTCTTGTTCGCGGCATAGCCCAGGCGACCGCGCACCGAGGCTTCCCAGTCGATGCTGCGGGTCATGGTGTACCAGGCGGGCGTTGTCGAGAAGGCCGAGACGCTGTCGGTGATCTCCGACTTACCAAACTCGCCGACTGCGCCGTACACGATGTTGCCGACCTGATGGTCGAGTCCGACGCGGCCATAATAGGCGATGCCGTCCTTGTCGTTGTCGCAGCCGGTCGCGGCATTCTGCGGCGAGAGGACGCTGCGCGCGCGGCCGTTGCAGAAGCCCGGCGAGAAGGCGTTGGCGCCAGTCGCGGTGGTCACCGTGTCGCCGAACCGGCCGTCCAGGTTACGGTCGAACAGGAACCGCGAGCCGGGATCGTTGGGCTGCACGTCATAGCCGAAGCTGCCGCCGACATAGGCCCCCGAAAAGGGCGCCGCGTCGTCACCCGCATAGGTCCCGTCCTGCGCCATCGCAGGCGCACCGATCAGCGCCGAGGCCATGGCCCCCGCCATCCAGAATTTCGTCATAATCACTCCCGTACCCTTGGCATAAAGGTGCACGCGGAACGGTCGGACGCGCTGGAATATCCCGGAAATTAACCTGCGCAAAGTTTTGTTGCATTTGCGCCACGCACGCCAGCGCTGGCGTGGACGCCTCGGACACCCTATAGTTCCCGTTATGTCCAATGATCTGTTCGCGGGCGGTGCCCGTCCCCAACCCGCCTATGACGCCTCCTCGATCGAGGTGCTGGAGGGGCTGGAGCCGGTGCGTCGCCGTCCGGGCATGTATATCGGCGGCACCGACGAGCGCGCGCTGCATCACCTGGCCGCCGAAGTGCTCGACAATGCCATGGACGAGGCGGTAGCGGGCCATGCCAACCGGATCGAGGTCAAGCTGGAGCCGGGCAACCGCCTGACCATCATCGACAATGGTCGCGGCATCCCGGTCGACCCGCATCCGAAATTCCCCGACAAGTCGGCGCTGGAGGTCATCCTCTCGACGCTGCACTCGGGCGGCAAGTTCACCGGCAAGGCCTATGCAACCTCCGGCGGCCTGCACGGGGTCGGCATCTCGGTGGTCAACGCCCTGTCTTCGGACACGGTGGTCGAGGTAGCGCGCGAACGCATCCTCTATCGCCAGCGCTTCGCCAAAGGCGCGACGCTGGGCCCGCTGGAGACGGTCGGCGCGGCCCCCAACCGGCGAGGCACCAGCGTCGCCTTCACCCCCGACACCGAGATTTTCGGGCCGGAACTGATCTTCAAGCCCGCGCGGCTGCACAAGCTCGTCCGGTCCAAGGCCTATCTGTTCGCGGGCGTCGAAATCCGCTGGCACTGCGCGCCCGAACTCATCACCGACGACACGCCTGCCGAGGCGGTCTTCCAGTTCCCCGGCGGTTTGGCCGACCATCTGAAGGAACAGATCGCCGGTCGCGAATGTGCGACGGCCGATTTCTTCTCCGGCAATCAGGATTTCCCCGCCGAGCAGGGCCGCGTCGAATGGGCGGTCGCCTGGCCGCTGTGGAGCGACGGCAGCTATAGCTGGTATTGCAACACCATCCCGACCCCGGATGGCGGCACCCATGAACAGGGCCTGCGTCAGGCGCTGGTGCGCGGGCTTCGCGCCTTCGGCGAACTGGTGAACCAGAAAAAGGCCAAGGACATCACCGCCGACGATGTCATGGTCGGCTCCGAACTGATGCTCTCGGTCTTCATCCGCGAACCGCAATTCCAGAGCCAGACCAAGGACCGCCTCACCAGCCCCGAAGCGGCGGGCCTGGTCGAAAAGGCGGTGCGCGACCATTTCGACCATTATCTCTCGGCCAATATGGAGCGCGGCAAGGCGCTGCTCGGCTATGTGCTCGACCGGATGGACGAGCGCCTGCGCCGCAAGGCCGAGCGTGAGGTCAAGCGCAAGACCGCGACCAGCGCGCGCAAGCTGCGCCTGCCCGGCAAGCTGACCGACTGTTCGGCGGACAGCCCCGAGGGCACCGAGCTGTTCATCGTCGAGGGCGACTCGGCAGGCGGCTCGGCGAAGCAGGCACGCGACCGCAAGACGCAGGCGATCCTGCCGATCCGCGGCAAGATTCTCAACGTCGCCTCCGCCACCTCGGCCAAGATCCTGCAGAATCAGGAGATTGCTGACCTGACGCTGGCCATGGGCTGCGGCACGCGCAAGGATTGCGACCCGACCCAGCTGCGTTACGAAAAGATCGTCATCATGACCGACGCAGACGTGGACGGCGCGCATATCGCCACGCTGCTGATGACCTTTTTCTTCCAGGAAATGCCCGATCTGGTGCGGCGCGGGCACCTCTATCTCGCCCAGCCGCCCCTCTATCGCCTGACGGTCGGCGCCAAGTCGCTCTACGCCCGCGACGACGCTCACCGCGCCGAGCTGGAGCGCACCGCCTTCAAGGGCAAGAAGGTCGACGTCGCCCGCTTCAAGGGCCTGGGCGAAATGAACCCCGGCCAGTTGCGCGAAACGACGATGGACCCGACGACCCGCAGCCTGATCCGTATTACCCTGCCCCAGGAATATGAGGAGCGGGCGGGCGTGAAGGATCTGGTCGACCGGCTGATGGGCAACAACCCGGCACACCGTTTTGCGTTCATCCAGGAGAATGCGGCACGGCTGGACGAAGAGGTCATCGACGCCTGATCCAGCAGGTGTTGTTTCGCTTTTTCCTATCGGCTATCGTGACGAAGGGCGGCCCTCGATGCCGCCCTTTGCTGTTTGAAGGAGACGTCCCGTGACCATCACCGCCCTGATGCCCGTTTACCCACGGTGCGGGGTGCGTCCGGTCCGAGGCGAGGGCGTCTATCTCTATGGCGAGAATGGCGAGCAGTATCTGGACTTCGCCGCCGGGATCGCGGTCAACGCGCTGGGCCATGGCCACCCCAAGCTGGTCGAGGCGATCGCCAAGCAGGCCGCGACGCTGATGCACGTGTCCAACCTGTACGGCAGCCCGCAGGGTGAGCATTTCGCGCAGCGGCTGGTCGATTCGACCTTTGCCGACACGGTGTTCTTCACCAATTCGGGTGCCGAGGCGGTCGAGTGCGCGATCAAGACCGCGCGCCGCTATCACTTCGCCAATGGCAACCCGCAGCGCCACACGCTCATCACGTTCAACAACGCCTTTCACGGGCGGACGCTGGGCGCGATCTCGGCGACCAACCAGCCCAAGATGCGCGATGGGTTCGAGCCGCTGCTGCCGGGCTTTGCCTATGCGCCGTTCGACGATCTGGAAGCCGCACTGGCGCTGATCGACGAGAACACCGCCGGTTTCCTGGTCGAGCCGATCCAGGGCGAAGGCGGTCTGCGTCCCGCCAGCATGGAATTCCTGCAAGGGTTGCGCAAGGCATGCGACGAGCATGGCCTGTTGCTGGTGCTCGACGAAGTGCAGTGCGGTTACGGCCGTACCGGCAAGTTCTTCGCACATGAGCTGTACGGCGTGACGCCCGACATCATGGCGTCGGCCAAGGGTATCGGCGGCGGCTTCCCGCTGGGTGCGTGTCTGGCGACCGAGGAAGCGGCCAAGGGCATGGTCATCGGCACCCATGGCTCGACCTATGGCGGCAACCCACTCGCCATGGCCGCCGGTGAGGCGGTGCTCGACGTGATGCAGGAAGACGGCTTCCTCGAACATGTCGAGGCGATGGGCAAACGGCTGCGCGCCACGCTGGAGCAGATGATCCCGAACTTCGACCATCTGTTCGAGGAGGTTCGCGGTCACGGCCTGATGCAGGGCCTGAAGATGAAGAGCGACAGCCGTCGTTTCGTGGCCCACTGCCGCGACAATCACGGACTGCTGCTGGTCGCGGCGGGCGAGAACGTCATCCGCATCCTGCCGCCGCTGACCATCGGCGAAAGCCACATCACCGAGTTCGCGACGAAGCTGTCGGACGCCGCGCGCGTCTATGTCCCCGCCGCCGACGACTGATCCCAAAGCCTAATCTTTGGCACCCCGGCGGCGCAAAAACCGCCGGGGGACGGAGTACCGACCCATGACGATCCGCCACTTCCTGAACCTCGCCGACGCCGGTCCCGAGGGTGTGACCGCCATTTTGCAGGATGCGCAGGCTCGCAAGGCCGCCCGTGCCGGTTTCACCAAGGGCCGCGTCGATGCCGATGCGCCGCTGGCGGGCCATACGCTCGCCATGGTGTTCGAGAAGAACTCGACCCGTACCCGCGTCAGCTTCGACATGGCGATCCGCCAGCTGGGCGGCACCTCGATCGTGCTGGACGCGGGCACGATGCAGCTGGGGCGCGGCGAGACGATCGCCGACACCGCGCGCATCCTGTCGGGCTATACCGATGCGATCATGATACGCACCGACGACCATGCCAAGGTCGAGGAAATGGCGCATTATGCGACCGTGCCAGTCATCAACGGCCTGACCGACCTGTCGCACCCGTGCCAGATCATGGCCGACCTGCTGACCGTGATCGAGGCGGGCAAGACCCTGTCCGGCATGAAGGTCGCATGGCTGGGCGACGGCAACAATGTGCTGCACTCGATCGTCGAGGCGGGCGGGCTGCTCGGCTTCGACGTGGTCGCCGCCTGCCCCACCGGCTATCATCCAGAGCCGGGCACGCTAGAACTGGGCCTGGGGCGTGCGACCTGCACCACCGATCCGCGCGCGGCGGTGGAGGGCGCGGATATCGTCGTCACCGACACCTGGATCTCGATGGGCCAGGCCCATGCCGAGGAAAAACTGGCCGCGATGATGCCGTTCCAGGTCAATGCCGAGCTAATGGCGCTGGCCAAGCCGGATGCCAGGTTCCTCCACTGCCTGCCCGCGCACCGCGACGAGGAAGTGACCTCGGACGTGATCGACAGCCCGCAATCGCTGATCTGGCCCGAGGCGGAGAACCGCCTCCACGCGCAGAAATCGGTGCTGCGCTGGTGCTTCGGCCAGATCGGTTGATCGCGCTTCGGCATCACCTATCTAAGGAAAGGCCGGCGGGTTCGTCGGCCTTTTCTCTTTCCCCCGCCCCACCGGCACCATATCGCCCGGACCTCCTCCGGTGCGTAAAGGCACGAGCATGACCGACATCACCCTGCCCGACCTCGACCGCGCGATCGCGTTCACCATCCCCGAGCAGCACGCCCGGGGACGGCTGGTGCGGCTGGGCCCGGTGCTGGACGCGATTCTGGCGGCGCACGCCTATCCCCCGGTGATCGAGCGGTTGCTGGCCGAGGCGCTGACCCTGACCGCGCTGATGGGCGCGACGCTGAAGGACACGAACGGTCAGCTGACCATCCAGACGCGCAGCGATGCTGGCGTGATCCGGCTGCTGGTCTGCGATTATCGCGGCGGCGAGCTGCGCGGCTATATCCAGTATGACGAGGACCGGCTGGCCGAACTGCCCGCCGACCCGACGCTGTTCGCGCTGTTCGGCCAGGGTTATCTGGCGATCACCTTCGACCTGGCGGTGACGGGCGAACGCTATCAGGGCATCGTGCCGATCGACGGTGAGACGCTGTCGGCCGCCGCCGAGAGCTATTTCATCCAGTCCGAGCAGATTCCCAGCCTGCTGCGCGTCGGGATCAGCAAGGGGCCGGACGGCCGGACGGTTGCGGGCGGCCTGTTCCTCCAGCACCTGCCCGAGGGCGAGGAAGGCCGCGAGCGGCTGCACGTCAAGCTCGACCATCCCGAATGGGAGCATGTCCAGGCGCTGGGCCAGACGATGCAGGTCGAGGAACTGGCCGACGCCGCGCTGCCGCTGGAGACTTTGGTGTGGCGGCTGTTTCATGAGGAGCAGGACGTTCGCGTGTCGGAAAGCCCCGCCATCGTGCGCGGCTGCCGCTGCTCGGCGGAGTATATCGCCAGCGTCATCACGAAGTTCTCGGTCGAGGAACGGCGCGAGATGGCGGACGCCGACGGCCTGATCCAGGTCGACTGTGCGTTCTGCGCGAAGAAGTTTCCGGTGCCCTTCGACGCAGCACCGGTAGCCTGACCCCTCTATTCCTCCCCAAGCTCGGCTTGGGGGGGGGACCATGCGCAGCATGGTGGAGGGGCATTCCCCTTCGACCAAACCCCTATGGCTGCAAAGGCACCCCGCCCCTCCACCACCAGCCTGCGGCTGGCGGTCCCCCTCCTCATCGGAGATGGGGAGGATTACATCAGCCGCCCAACGCCTCGACCAGCGCCTTGACCTTTTGCTGGCGCCATTGCGGCAGCGGCGCGACCAGCCAATAGCCCATGCGCGAGGGCACTGCTTCGCCTGTCGCCACCACCCGACCATCCGCCAGATCGCGTTCGGCCAGCAGGTGCGGCACGGTCGCCCGGCCCAGGCCTGCCGCGACCGCGTCAATCGCCAGCCCGGCATCGGTCACGCGGACCAGCGGTGCCCCCTCTTCGGGCGCGCCGGGCCAGGCGATCAGCGGCGCGTCGGCGGGGCCGCCAGGAGCACCAATGGCGATCATCCCGTCCGACTCGATCGCCTCCCCCTCCAACCCGCCAGGGCCGTCACCCCAACGGATGGCGAGGTCGAGATTGGCCTCGGTAAAGTCCAGCCCCTCGTCCGACGCGATCAGCGAGAAGCGCAGGTCGGGATCGCGCGCGGCGATGGCGGCGAGGCGCGGCATTAGCCATTTCTCGGTCACGTCGCGCGGCGCCGCGATGGTCAGCGACTTGGAGGACTGGCCCGCCTGCATGGCGCGCACCGCATCCTCGAATTGCAGGAAACCGGCGCGCAAGGGGGCGAGGCCTGCCTCTGCCTCGGGGGTCAGTTCCAGTCCGCGCGTGGTGCGGCGGAACAGGACGACGCCCAACGTATCCTCCAGCGCGCGAATCTGCTGCCCGACCGCCGCCGGGGTGACGGCCAGCTCATCGGCGGCGCGGGTGAAGCTCAGGTGGCGAGCCGCGGCATCCAGCACGCGCAACCCGTTGAGCGGCAGATGCGTCCGCTTCATGTTTCGACCGCCGGGGCAATCAGGGCGAAGTGCGGGATGGCAACGTCGAAGGTCACGCCATCCGCGCCGACCATGCGATAGCTGCCCTGCATCGCGCCGCTGGTCGTCGCCAGCGGACAGCCCGAGACATAATCATAGGACGCGCCCGGCTGGATCACCGGCTGTTCGCCGACCACACCCTCGCCCTCGACCGAGTGGCGGGCGCCGCGCGCGTCGGTGATGATCCAGCGGCGGGTGAGCAGCTGGACCGGCTGGTCGCCCTCATTCTCGATACGGACATGATAGGCCCAGAACCAGCGCCCACGCTGCGGCTCGGACTGTTCGGGCAGATAGCTGACCGACACCCGCACCGTCACCGGCCCGGTGGTCAGCGCATGGGGGAAGAGCGCCTTCACAGACCCACGACGCGCAGCGCCTGGTCGAGATCGTCGATCAGATCGTCCGCATCCTCCAGCCCGATGTTCAGGCGCAACATCCCCTCGCCGATGCCCATCTCGACCCGCTTTTCCTCGGTGACACCGGCATGGGTGGTCGAGGCGGGATGCGTCATCAGCGAGCGCGAGTCGCCGATATTGTTCGAGATGTCGATCAGTTCCAGCGCGTCGAGCAGGCCATGGGCCTGGGTCCGGCCGCCATCCAGGTCGATCGCGAAGATGCTGCCCGCCGCCTTCATCTGGCGCATGGCGAGTTCGTGCTGCGGATGGCTGGGCAGCGCGGGGCACAGGACACGCGGCACGCGGGTTTCGAGAAACTGCGCGACCTTCAGCGCCGATTCCGACTGGCGTTGAACCCGCAGGTCCAGCGTCTCCAGCCCCTTCAGCACCACCCAGGCGTTGAACGCCGACAGGGTCGGGCCGGTGTTGCGGGTGAAGGGCAACAGCGTGTTGGTGATGAAATCCTCGGTCCCGCACACCGCGCCCGCCAGTACGCGGCCCTGCCCGTCCATCAGCTTGGTCGCGGAATAGGCGGTCACGTCCGCGCCGAAATCCATCGGCCGCTGGAGCGCGGGAGTAGCGAAGGCATTGTCGACGACGGTGGTGATCCCGCGTTCACGCGCGATGGCGCAGATCGCCTCCAGATCGGCAATGTCCATCGTCGGATTGGCAGGCGTCTCGAAGAAGAAGACCTTCGTCTCGGGCCGCACCGCGTCCAGGAAGGCCTGCGGATCGCGCGCATCGACGATGGTCGTCGCGATGCCGAACTTGGGCAGCAGCGTGTCGGTCAGCCAGCGGCACGATCCGAAGGCGGCACGGCCGCCGACGAGATGGTCGCCCGCCTGCAACTGGCAGAGCAGCACGGCGGTCATCGCCGCCATGCCCGACGCCATGGTCCGGCACGCCTCGGCCCCTTCGAGCAGCGCGATACGCTGTTCCAGCATCTCGACGGTGGGGTTCTGGAGGCGGGAATAGGTCATCCCCTCCTGCTCGCCCGCGAACCGCGCCGCCGCATCGCCCGCCCGGTCATAGCAATAGCCCGAGGTCAGGAAGATCGCCTCGGAGGTTTCGCCATATTCCGACCGCGCGGTGCCGCCGCGCACAGCCTGGGTTGCGGGGCGCCACTTGGTGGTGATCGAACGGTCCTGGCCAGTCTTGCGCTTCATGCCCGCTCATTTGCCGCTCCGGGCAGCGGGGTTCAAGGATATTCCGACGCCTGCCCCATATGTCAGCGTTACGCCAGCGGAACGGAAAAGCGCCCGATCCGGTTATGCCCCCCGATCCAGAACCTGATCGAATAGGGAGAATGACCATGAATATCCGCATCGGCCTGCTGCTGGCCGCCAGCCTGGTGTCGCTGTCCGCCTGCAACGGCAAGGGCACCGACAAGCTGGCTGAGAATGTCGAGAAGGCCGCCGACAACCGCGCCGACGGCATGGAGGATCAGGCGGACGCGCTGCGCAATCAGGCCAAGATGCTCGACAAGCAGGCGGAAAAGACCCGTGACTATGCCGAGGACCGCGCCGATGCGATCAAGGCGGCGGATGTCAACGCCGCCGCGATGAGCCCGGAACAGCGCGAGGCGGTCGTCGCCAATCAGGCGGCGGCGGTTCGCTGATCCGGGCAGGGATCTGCCCCTCCACCACCCGGCTGCGCCGGGCGGTCCCCCTCCCCATCGGAGATGGGGAGGATTTTGACGGCCCCATTCCTCCCCAAGCTATGCTTGGGGAGGGGGACCGCCGGGCGAAGCCCGGTGGTGGAGGGGCAAGCCCCCTCGCCTCTTACTGCGCCTCGCGGTGGTTGGTGACCCTGCCATAGATCGGCTTGGCCACGCTGGTCAGCCTGTCGCTGGCATCCCCGGTCAGGTCGAAGAACAGGATGCGGTTCGCCCCCGCCTTCAGCCACGGCGCAGGCGTATAGAGCGTGTGGACCGGCCCGATGCTCCAGAAGCGGCCGAGATTATGGTCGTTCAGCCACAACTGCCCCTTATGCGCACCGCGCATGTCGAGATAGGTGTCGCCGGGCTTGGCCACCGTCATCTCCGTCTCGTAGAAGCAGGGACCGGTGCAAGGCTTGGCCGACAGCTTCAGCGTCGACAGATTGTCCATCGGCAGGCGGAACATCTGCCAGTCGGTAAGCGGCTGCCCCGCCAGCGTCACCGCGCCGGTGAGGCCCGTCTGTTCGGTGCGGATCGCATGCGAATAATTCACCCGGCCGGTATTCTCGACCAATATGTCGAGCGTCGCGGGCTTGCTGCGCGCCGGTAGTTCCACCGTCTCCTGATCCAGCCGCCGGTCGAGCGTGCCGACCAAGGCGCGGTTCAGATAGACCTGCGCATAGCTGTGCATCCCCTTCAAGGTCAGCGTCTGCGCAGGCCCCGCCGGGACCGCGACGCGGTAGAGGACATAACCGTAATTCTGGTCGAGTTCCTCGAAGGTCTTCGGCTGAGCGGCGCGCACCGGCACGGGCAGATTGTCCCAGAGCGAAGCGCTGCGCCGTACTCCCGATATCGGGAAGGTCGTCGCCACGGTCGGCGCGGGCGTCGGGGCGGCGGGCTTGCCGGTCACCTCGGCAATGGCGGCGGCGATCAGGCCATATTTATAGCGCGGATTGCCCGCCTCATCGATCGGCGCGTCATAGTCATAGCTGGTGGTGTCGGGATGATAGTCCTTGCCGGTGTGCGAATCCGCACCGTTCATCCAGCCGAAGGTGGTGCCGCCATGCACCATGTAGAGCGAGATCGAATACCCACGCTTGAGCATATAGGCCATTTCCTCGGCCTCTTTCTTGCCATCGGTCTCGTGGTGCTCCTCGCCCCATTTGTCGAACCAGCCCGCCCAATATTCACCGACCATGCGCAGGCCATCGGGGCGATAGGCCTCCAGCTTGGCGATGGCGTTCTGCGCACCCCCCGACCCGAAATTGACCACCGAGGGCAGATCGGGCAGCGAGCCCTTGGCCAGATCGCCGCCCTGGTTGGAGGTGAACAACACGCCATCGGCCAGCCCGGCGCGCTTGTAGCTCGCCTCCAGCCCGCGCAGATACGCCTTGTCGTCGCCGAACGCGCCATATTCATTCTCTAGCTGCAAGGCGACGATCGGTCCGCCATTCTTGAGCAGCAGCGGCTTCACCTCCTGCCCCAACCGCATCAGCCAGCGGTCCACGGCGGCGGTATATTTGGGGTCGGTCGACCGCAGGACGAGCTTGCGGTCCTTGAGCAGCCAGGACGGATAGCCACCCAATTCCCACTCGGCGCAGACATAGGGGCCGGGGCGCAGGATCACGTCCAGCCCCTCGGCCTGGGCATCGCGGATAAAGGCGACGATGTCGTTCTGCCCGCTGAAGTCATAGACGCCGGGGCGCGGCTCATGCGCGTTCCAGAAGGCATAGGTGGTGATGGTGTTCAGCCCCATCGCCTTGGCCTTGCGCAACCGGTCGCGCCAATAGGCGCGCGGGATGCGGGTATAATGCATCTCGCCCGAGATCACCTGATGCGGCTGGCCGTTGCGCAGGAACCCCTTGCCCTTCACCTCGAAGGTGCGCGGCGGTCCGTCATTGGTGACGGGGCTTTGCGCCGATAGGGGCGACAGCGCGGTCGCGGCCAATATGGTCAAGATCATCGGTCGGAACCGCTGCGTCACATCACTCTCCCGTTCATTCTGTCGCATGTCGCACAGACGGGGTGAGGGACACATCGCATCCCGCCCCCGCTTCGGACCCATGGGTGCCATGCGGAAGAGGGTTTCGTCAAATTGTCTGACGAATCAGCCCGAACATTCCTCCCCTGTAAGGGGGGACTATGCGCAGCATGGTGGAGGAATGTAACCGCTTGCGATGGCAGGCTGCCCCACAGGCGGGGACACCCCTCCGTCAGGCCTGCGGCCTGCCACCTCCCCTTACAGGGGAGGAATTGCGGTTCAGGCCGCCTTCCACATCGGTTGCGCCGTCGCGGCGGGGGCACGCGTCGTCAGGCGGAAGCGGCCGACCTGATCCGCCATCGCGCTCGCCTCGCCCACCAGCTCGCGGGCGGCGGCGGTCGCTTCCTCGACCATCGCGGCATTTTGCTGGGTGACGGAATCGAGGTCGCCGATCGCGATGGTGATCTGCGACGCGCTGCTGGCCTGTTGCTGGGAGGCGCTGGCGATGTCGCCGATCAGGGTGGCCATCTCGCTCACCTGTGCCGCTATGCGTTGCAGCGTCGATCCGGCGGCGTCGACCTCCTGCACGCCCGATCGAATCTGCGCATCCGACGCGCCGATCCGGCTCTTCACATCCTTGGCGGCATCGGCCGAGCGTTGCGCCAGTGCGCGGACTTCGCTGGCGACCACGGCAAAGCCCTTGCCCGCATCGCCTGCGCGCGCCGCCTCGACGCCCGCGTTCAGCGCCAGCAAATTGGTCTGGAACGCGATGCCGTCGATCACACCGATAATCTCGGAGATTTCGTTGGAGGTCCGCTCGATCCCGCCCATCGCATCGATCGCGCGCTGCACGACCACGCCGCTTTCCGCCGCGTTGGTCTGTGCGGCGGCGGCGACATGCGCGGCCTTGCTCCCGAACTGCGCGGTTTCCTGAATCGCGCTCGTCACCTGCCGCATCGCGGCGGCGGTTTCCTCCAGCGAGGCGGCCTGATGCTCGGTGCGGCGCGACATGTCGCCCGCCGCCTTGCCGATCTCCAGCGCGGCGCTGTGCACCCGGCGCGACGACGAGTCGATCGCCTGGATCGAGCTGCCCAGCATCTGCGCGGCTTCGTTGAAGTGGAGGCGCAGCGGCTCGTAATCCTCGCGGAAGGGCTTGGCGATGCGGTGGGACAGATCGCCATTGGCGATCCGCGACAGCCCGTCGCCGAGCTGGTTCACCATCTCCATCGTCTCACCCATGTCCTGGATGAGGACCAATACGTCCTGCGGCGTCACGACATGCGCGGGGATCAGAGTGACGAGGAAGCGCTGCACCTGCCCCCGGCGATCGGCATTCAACCATTCGAACCGGGCAAAGCCATCGCGAAGCGCCTGCGCCACCCGCTCACCGACATGCACTTCGCTGGGGCGCCCGTCCGCCTGACAGGGTGCCGAGAAGTCGATGGGGTTCCGACCCAGCACCTCGGACAAGGGGTGATCATAGACCCGCGCAGCGGCGGCGTTGCCCGCGACGAACGCGCCTTCCGACAACAGCATCATCGCATCGGGCGAGTGCGCGAACATCGCCAGCGCCAATCGGTCCGCGACGCTCGCATCCTTCTTGCCGAACCAACCCATCGCCCAATCCGTTCTTTGCCAGTATCGATCCGGGCGTCGAACGGCATGGCCGAGCGATTCTTCCCATGGCATGCTGGCTTATCCGATAAGTCTGAAGGATGGGTTAGGAGCGATCCCGCACATCGTCATCGCGCCCAGAAACCATTTGTGCCCCCCGCCCCGCCCGGCCATGACCTGTGCCATGCGCCGCCTGCTCGCTCCGTTCCACCGCCCGGTTCCGACCCTGCTCGCCCTGCTGATCGCGGCGCAGGCGCTGTTCTGCTGGCGGTTGACCATGCCGCATGAACTGGTGTTCGACGAAGTGCATTATGTCCCCGCCGCGCGCACCCTGCTGGCGCTGGAGGGCCCGGCGAATATCGAGCATCCGCTGCTCGGCAAGATCCTGATCGCGGGCGGCATGCTGCTGTTCGGGGATGATCCGCTCGGCTGGCGCGCGCTGTCGACGGTGGCGGGGACGGCGATCGTCGGGGGCGTGTTCGCCATCGTCTGGCTGATGACCCGGCAGACCCGCGCCGCCGCGATCGGGGCATCGCTGACCATCCTCAACTTCATGGTGCTGGTCCAGGCGCGGATCGCGATGCTCGACGGGTTCATGGCGGCCTTCGTGGTGCTGGCCGTCGCGGCCATGGGCTGGGCGATACGGGGGAGCGAGGCGCAGAGTCGGAGGCGCTGGACGCTGGGTGCGGTGCTGCTGGGCCTGGCGGTCGGGACCAAATGGGCGGCGGTGCCCTATCTGGGCTATGCCGCGATCGGCTTCGTGATGATGAAGCGCGGCGATCCCAGCCGCTGGCCCGGCTTGCGCTGGTGGTCGGCTTGGGCGCTACTGGGTCTGGGGGCGGGGCTGGCCTATGCGGCGACCTTCGCGCCTGCGTTCTTCTACGCGCGCGAGCCGATGACGCTGGCCGAACTCCTTCCCTTCCAGCTGGAGATGTATGCGCGCCAGACCCAGGTCCTGCCGCCGCATAGCTATCAGTCGACCTGGTGGAGTTGGCCGGTGATCGGGCGGCCGATCTGGTATTTCTATGAATTTGCCGAGGGGGCGCAGCGCGGCATCTTCCTGCTCGGCAATCCGGCGGCGATGTGGGGCGGGCTGGTCGCGGTGGCGGCATGTGCGCTCGGCTGGCTGCGCACCCGCGAGGTGCGGCTGGGCGTGGCGGCGGCACTATGGATTGGCGGCTTCGCGGTCTGGGCGATCATCCCCAAGTCGCTGGGCTTCTATTATTATTATTTCCTGCCCGCGATCTGGCTGTCGGTCGCGCTGGCGGTGGCGATCGATCGGTGGCGCGGGCGGATGCGCGACTGGGACGAGGCCTATCTGGTCGCCGTCGCGTGCCTGTTCGTCTATTTCTATCCGATCCTGACCGCGGGCGCCCTGGCGGGGCCCAAGTCCTTCGCGCGCTATACCTGGTTCGCCGATTGGCGGTGACGGGTCAGTAGCGTCCCCAGACGAAGCGCGACGACAGCGCATAATTCCACACCGCCCCGACCAGCACGCCGATCAATGCCGAAACCGCCCATTCATTGGCCCGCGCATCGTGCAGGAAGGCGGCCACGCCGACATTGGCGATCGCCCCCACCGCACAGACCAGGCAGAAGGACACCCACCCGTCGAGCAGCGGCTTGAACCCGCGCAACCGCCGGTCGCGATAGGTCAGCGCGTTGTTGAGGAAGAAGTTGAACGTCATCGCGGCGGCCACCGCGACGATCTGGCTGGCGAGGAAGGTCGCACCCAACACCACGAAGAACAGGCTGAGCACCGCCATGTGCACGCCCACGCCCAGCACCCCGATCGCCGAGAACATGGCGAAGCGCACCGGCACCACCTTGCCGAAGCGCCGGTCGTACAGCGCGATCAGATATTCCATCGCCACGACATGGTCGAGCTTCGACTCGCCCTCGGTCCGCAAGCGGAAGACATAGGGCATTTCGGCGGCGCGAAGCGGGCGCGGCGAGGCGCTCATGATGTCGAGCAGGATCTTGAAACCGATCCCCGACAGATGCGGCACCGTGTCGCGCGCGACCTGGGTGCGGACCATGAAGAAGCCGCTCATCGGGTCGGACAGGTTCACGTTCAGCACCCGCTGCGACAGCTTGGTCGCGAAGGCCGACTTGGCCACGCGGTCGCGGTCCCAGTCGCCCGTGCCGCCGCCATCGACGAAGCGCGAGCCGACCACGATGTCGAGATCCGCCTCGGCCTGCAAACGGTCGAGCATCTTCGGGAGCAGCGTCTCGTCATGCTGCAAATCGCCATCGATCACCGCCACGATCGGCGCGGCGGTGGCGCACATCCCCTCGATACAGGCCGAGGACAGACCACGCCGCCCGATCCGCTGGATCACCCGGACGCGGGGGTCGACCCGCCCCAGCTCGCGCGCGGCGTCCGCCGTGCCGTCTGGACTGTTGTCATCGACGAAGATCGCCTCCCACCGCCGCCCGGCCAGCGCCTGGTCGAGCTTGGCGATGAGCACCGGCACATTGGCGCGCTCGTTAAAGGTCGGAATGACGACCGCGAGTTCGAGGAGCGCGCCCATGGACCTCAGAGCCGTTCGAGGATCGCGTCGGCCATGGCGCGGGTCGACAGGCTGCCGCCCAGATCGCCGGTCCGCGCGCCGTCGCGGATCGCGCCCGCCACCGCCGCATCGATGCGATCGGCGGCCTCCGCCATGCCCAGCGAGTGGCGCAGCATCATCGCCGACGACAGGATCGCGGCGCAGGGATTGGCCTTGCCCTGCCCGGCAATGTCGGGTGCCGAGCCATGGATCGGCTCGTACAGCCCCTTGCCCGTCGCGCCCAGCGCGGCGGAGGGCAGCATCCCGATCGAACCCGCGCACATCGACGCCTGATCCGACAGGATATCGCCGAACAGATTGCCGGTTAGGATCACGTCGAACTGGCCCGGATCGCGCACCAGCTGCATCGCGCAATTGTCGACATACATATGGTCGAGCGCGACCTGCGGGTAATCCTTCGCCACCTCGATCACCACGTCGCGCCACAGCTGCGAGGTTTCCAGCACATTGGCCTTGTCCACCGACAGCAATCGGCGGCGGCGGCGCATCGCGGTCTCGAAGCCGACGCGCGCGATCCGCGCGACTTCTTCCTCGTCGTAACGCATCAGGTCATGGCCTTCGCGCAGGCCCGCCTCGGTGGTGCCGCGCCCCTTGGCGCCGAAATAGACGTCGCCGGTCAGTTCGCGGACGATCACCATGTCGATCCGGCGGGCGATGTCGGGACGCAGCGAGCTGGCATCCTCCAGCCCCTCGAACAGGCGGGCGGGGCGCAGATTGGCGAACAGGCCGAATGCCTTGCGCAAGCCCAGGATCGCCTGTTCGGGGCGATGCGCGCGCTCGAGATTGTCGAAGCGCGGATCGCCGACCGCGCCGAACAGCAGCGCATCGGCACGCTCCGCCACCGCCAGCGTCTCGGGGGGCAAGGGATGGCCCGCCGCCTCATAGGCCGCGCCGCCGACCTTGGCCTCTTCGAAGGTCAGGCCGAGGTCCAGCGCCTCCAGCACGCGCCGCGCTTCCGCCGTCACTTCCGGCCCGATGCCGTCACCGGCGAGGATCGCGATCAATGCCATGGCTGGCCCCTTCTTACCTATGTTCGGAAGCGCCCTTTGCCTTAGCGGGCGGGCATCACGCAACCGCCCTTTTGAAACGATCGAACAGCCGGGTGCGCGCAGGCATCGGATCATGGCGCATCCCGACCAGAATATCGCGCGCCAGGAAATGCGCGGTGATCCGCCCGGCGGCAAATATGTCGGGCCAGTCCGCCGCCCCGCCCTCGCGCAAGAAGACCGGCAAGGGGAATAGCCGCGCCTCATAGCCGAACGCCGCCCCCACCGACACCGCCGCCCCGCTCTTGGGGCTGACATAAGCCAGATCGTCCGCTTCACCGGTCACCGTGCACCGCTCGAGATCGAGCCCGAACCCCAACTGCCCCAGCAACAGCAATTCATAGCGCACCAACGCCCCCGCCCAGCCCCGCGCCGAGGGTGCCGACTCGATCGCGGTCAGCACCGCGTCGAGCGCGTCGTACAGGATCGGATAAGGCTGTTCCTCGGGCAGCGCGGCGGCGGTCAGCGCACACAACCACTCGATCCCGGCGGCGGCCAGCGGCTCGCCATGCAGCCCCGCCCGGCTATGGCCCGGCTCAACGGTCAACGCGGCAAGCTGCTCCACCGTCCGCGCCCGCCATTCGCCGATGACCCCGTTCCCCGGCTGAAGGATCGGCCGAAGCCCCCGCGACCGCCCACCCCGGACATAACCTGGCTGCACCCCATCCTCGCGGGTCAGACCCCGCACGATCGCCCCATGCTCGCCATGCGGCCGGACCGACAGGATGATGGCGGGGGCGACCCGGTGCATGACTGACGATGTAGGGGGGAATGGGATGGGATGCTATGGAGGGCAAGGAGCCCAATCGCTTTGAACGAACCGGCCCCCGATCCGATTACCCGGAAGACGACATGCCCCTTTCCGAAAACGATCCATCCGAGAACGCCCCGGCCGTCTCGCTCGCGGTGCACCTCGCGCTTGACGCCGTTCGCGTGCAGCCTAGAGTGCTTATCGCCTAAAAAGACAGCGATGCAGGTATGGTGACAACCTGCGGTCTCCCCGGAGACAGTCACGCTTGAGCAGGTAACGCCCGCTCTTGGCCATGGCCGGACACTACGAGGGTTCACCTCGTGCGTGGCCGGTCGTCGTTGTCCGAACTGCGATCGGTCCGTGTCCGTCTCATCAACGGAAAGGCACGACCATGAAGCTGAACCACATCAATCTTTACAGCCACGACACTGAAGCCGATCGAGCGATGTTCGAGCGCTATTTCGGCCTGCGCACCCTCGTCGTGCGCGGGCCTAAGATGGCGATCATGCAGGATGATGACGGACTCGTGCTGATCGTCAACCACTTCGAGAGCAAGCTCGACGGGTTCGACTATCCAAAGAGCCTCGACATCATGCATATCGGTTTCATCCAGGAGTCCCGCGAGGCCGTTGACGCCATGCACGCGCGCCTGAGCGGGGACGGCTGGGAGACCCAGGCACCGCATGAAACGCACGGTGCATGGTCCTTCTACTTCCGGGCGAAGGGCGGATACTTCGTCGAGGTGACGACGCTAACCCCGGTGCGCCCCGAAGAGGCGTATCATGCAGGATCGCAGTAAGGCCACCTTGGTCGGCGGTGCAATCCGCCGACCATTCCCGATTCTCGAGGGTGAAGCGGGAAAGGCGGTACGATGGATAGCTCACCGGCGATCTTCATTGAACGAGCCCGCAACGGCGGCATAACCAATGTTCCTTGTGGGAGCGCCTGTTTGCCGGCAGTCTCGATCCAGCGGACTTTCACGAGGGGCCGTGGGTTAGGTTGGGGGGTAATATGCAGGCACAATGGGTTCGGCTGATCGGCAAGCTGACGATGTCGGTTGTTGTGGCGGCTTCCATCGGTTTTGCAGGAGCGGCTATCTCTCAGGTGAGCGTGCCTGGAGGTAAAGGCAACATCGCAATTATATTCGGTCTCACATTGAACGGCCCACAAGAAGGCGGCCCGATCCAAGTAAACCTCATTGGTGATAAGAACGAACCTGAGCGTTCACTCGTCATCATTGGTCCCAATTGTGAAGTCGCGATGGCACACGGCGGCATCACTATCGGTCCGATCGATAAGCAGCTGGAGCTCTCCCGCAAGGTCGCCCCTCGGCGAGGTATGGCTGCCGTCGCGAACTACGCGAAGCGGGCAGGCTTTCAATTATCACCGCAAGAGGCCGAGTGTGGCGGCCGTGTTATGGAGCAAGCGGCGCGACGGGAAGCTCTGAAGCTCAATTGGGGCGGGTAATCGGCAGCTCTCGCATCAATCTCCAGACCCCGAAAACGAAAGATCAGCGAGGAGGCAAAGCGAGTCGGTCAGATCGAACTTGCCCGTGTAGACGGTGTTCTCAATCGGTTCCCGATTACTCTTTCCCAAAACCCATTTTTGGACATTCGGGAACGTGGAAGGGGAGCAATGAGAACGCGACGACGCAGGAGGATCAGCCCCTCACTGACTATGGTAAAAGTCGTACACCTGCTGTGCGACCGCTTGGCTCACCCCCGGCGCTTTCTGCAAGTCCTCCAGGCTGGCGTTGCGCACCGCCCGGCCGGTGCCGAAGTGCATCAGCAGCGCCTTCTTCCGCGCCGGGCCGATGCCGGGCACTTCGTCGAGCGGGCTCGCGCCCATCGCCTTGGCGCGCTTGTCGCGGTGCGCGCCGATGACGAAGCGGTGGACCTCGTCGCGTAACCGCTGGAGGTAGAACAACAATGGCGCGTTGACCGGCAGCATCCGTTCGCTGCCGTCCATCATGTGAAAGACCTCGCGCCCCTCGCGGCCGTGATGCGGGCCCTTGGCGACGCCGACCAGGCAGACATCCTCGATGCCCAGATCCTCCAGCACCGCCTTGGCCGCGTTGAGCTGGCCGCGCCCGCCGTCGATCAGCACCAGATCGGGCCAGGTCGCGTCGTCGCGGTCGGGGTTCTCCTCCAGCTGACGGGCGAAGCGGCGGCGGAAGACTTCGCGCATCATGCCGAAATCGTCGTTGGTCGCCGCCTCGTTCCCCTTGATGTTGAACTTGCGATACTGGCCCTTCTGGAAGCCCTCCGGCCCCGCCACGACCATCGCGCCGAGCGCATTGGTGCCCTGGATGTGGCTGTTGTCATAGACCTCGATCCGCTGGGGCGGTTCGGACAGGTCGAAGAAGTCGGCGACCTCGCGCAGCAGCTTGGCCTGGGTGGTCGACTCGGCCAGTCGCCGGTCGAGCGCCTCGACCGCGTTGCGCTTGGCCTGGTCGAGCAGGCGGCGGCGGTCGCCGCGCTGGGGCACGGTCAGCTGCACCTTGTACCCGGCACGCTCGCCCAGCGCCTCGGTCAGCAATGCGGTTTCGGGCAACTCGCGGTCGAGCAGGATCGTCTTGGCGGGCGGCACCTCCTCGTAAAATTGGGTGAGGAAGCTGGTCAGCACCTCCTCTTCGGGCACGTCGTTGGTGTGTGCGGGGAAGAAGCTGCGATGCCCCCAATTCTGGCCACCACGGATGAAGAAGGCCTGGATGCCCATCACCCCCTCGCGATTGGCCAGCGCGAAGATGTCGGCGTCACCCACCCCCTCGGCGTTGATCGCCTGAGTCCCCTGGATGAAGGTCAGCGCCTTCAGCCGGTCGCGCAGGATCGCGGCCAGCTCGAAATCCATCGCCTCGGCCGCCGCCTGCATCTGCGCGCCGAGCTTGGCCTGGACCTGGGTCGACTTGCCGCCCAGGAAATTCTTCGCGTCGGCGACCAGCTCGGCATAGGCGGCCTCGTCGATCCGACCGACGCACGGCGCGGAGCAGCGCTTGATCTGGTAGAGCAGGCACGGACGGTCGCGCCCCTTGAAGAAGCTGTCGGTGCAGGAGCGGAGCAGGAACAGCTTTTGCAGCGCGTTCAGCGTGTTGTTGACGCTGCCCGCGCTGGCGAAGGGACCGTAATAGTTGCCCACCGCACGGCGCGCACCGCGATGCTTCTGGATGCGCGGGAAGTCGTGATCGTTGCGCAGCAGGATGAAGGGGAAGCTCTTGTCGTCGCGCAGCAGGACGTTGAAGGCGGGGCGATAGCGCTTGATGAGCTGCGCCTCGAGCAGTAGCGCCTCGGCCTCGTTGTTGGTCGTGACGATGGTCATCGACCGGGTCTGCGACACCATGCGTTGCAGGCGCTTCGGCAGGCGGTCGACCTGGGTATAGTTGGCGACGCGGTTCTTCAGGGCGCGCGCCTTGCCGATATACAGCACATCGCCGCGCGCATCCTGCATCCGGTACACGCCGGGACGCAGCGGCAGTGTCGCCAGCACGTTGCGGATCGCCGCCACCCCCGCCTTCAGATCGGGCGCATCGGCCCCGCGCAAGGTGAAGGTGGATTTCTCTTCGTTGAAGCGGTCGACGGGAGGCTCGGACATCGGGTGCGATTTAGGAGCGCGGGGGGCGGATCGCTACCCTATGGGAGGGCTTTGGTTCACGCGAAGACGCGAAGACGCGAAGGTTTTTTGCGCGCAAAGGCGCGAAGGATCATCTTCCAATTCCTCCCCTGCAAGGGGAGGTGGCAGGCCGAAGGACTGACGGAGGGGTGTCACGGCCAGCGGGGACACCCCTCCACCAGCTTCGCTGGTCCCCCTCCCCTTGCAGGGGAGGAATGAAGTTCACCCTTGCGCGAAGAGCTTGGTGCCCATCACGCCGATGACGGTCAGGACCATGAAGCCCGCCTGGATCGGCGCGATCTTGTCGCCGAACACGATGGCCCCGCCGATCACCACGCCCACCGCGCCCAGTCCGGTCCACACCGCATAGGCGGTCCCGGCCGGAAGCCCGCGCATCGCGAGCGCCAGCAGGCCCATATTCACGAAGCTGAGGATGATCGGCACGCTCGACGCCTGCCAGGTGGCGACGGTCGCCGCCCATTTCAGGCTCAGCGCCCAGCAAATCTCGGTAATCACCGCAATGCCCAGAATGACCCATGCCATCGGAGCGTCTCCTTTGTCACGGGCTCGGGGATATGGGCATCGTCGCCGGAAACCCGAAAGAGACGGCG
The DNA here is from genome assembly GCF_034659795.1 of Sphingomonas fuzhouensis. Classification (NCBI taxonomy): domain Bacteria; kingdom Pseudomonadati; phylum Pseudomonadota; class Alphaproteobacteria; order Sphingomonadales; family Sphingomonadaceae; genus Sphingomonas; species Sphingomonas fuzhouensis. The sequence goes on along the minus strand of NZ_JAXSQY010000001.1, from coordinate 62,165 downwards.
ATGCGGGCCTGCCATTTCGGGCGGGCTATGAGGTTGGAGAATTGGCCCCTCCACCACCGGGCTTCGCCCGGCGGTCCCCCTCCCCAAGCGAGCTTGGGGAGGAATGGGTTTAAACGCGGCCCACCCTCCGAGCCTGAACGGGGTTGAGGAAAGCCCCTAAACGACCGAACCGCGCCTCGGCCTTCACCGAAGCGCGGTCCTGTATCCGGCGACGCCGGGTGGGTCAGTTGGGCCGACCCAGCCCCGCAATCGAGCGGTCGATCATCGCCCGATCCGCATCGGCCGAGTGATGCTCGGCGATCAGCAGACCGGCGGCCTTGGCGGCAGCCTCGGCGGCGCGGGCGCGGACCTCGGCCAGCGCGGTGCGCTCGGCGGCGGCGATCTTGTCCTCGGCCATTTTGGCACGACGCTCCATCAGCGCCTCGGCATCGGCCTTGGCCTTGCTGAGCAGCTGACCTGCCTCATGCTGCGCCTGGACGCGCATGGCTTCGGCGTCGGCATGCGCCGCCTTGGCCTTGGCCTCATATTCGGCCTTCAGCGCTTCGGCTTCCTGACGCAGCTTGGTCGCTTCGTCGAGCTGGGCGCGGATGGCGGCGATCTTCTGATCGAGCGAACGCCCGATCATCGACGGCACCTTCTTCACCAGCATCCCGATCAGCACGACCAGCGCGGCGAGTGCCACCCAGCCGGTCGAATCGAACCCCAGCGCGGTCGGGCTGGCGGCGTGATGCTCGGTCTCGGCGGCCGCGACCGTGTTGCCGGTCAGGCCCCCATTCAGGCCATCGCCCTCGCGGATCGGCTTTTGCGCCATGCCTTCGGCCGAAGCCGCATCGGCCAGGTTCTGCGCGACCAGCGCATCGCCGTTGGTCAGCACGCCGTTTGCGGAATGATTAGCCATGCGCGCTTACCTTTCGCACCGCGTCGGCCGCCGCATCCTCGCCCACCTGGACGCCGGACAGCTTGGCGACGAGATCGCGCGCGGCATCGGCCGCCACGGTCTGGAGATTGGCCATCGCCTCGGCCTTGGCATTGGCGATCGCCAGGTCGTGATGACCCAGACGCTCGGCCAGGTCGGCATCGGCCGCCTTGACCTGCGCCTCGAAAGCATGGGTCGCCCGCGCTTTGGCGGCGTTGGTTTCGGCCATCGCGGCGGTGCGCGCGGCGTCCATCTCGGCCCGCCATGCCGCCTCGACCCGGTCGGCCTCGGCACGCGCGGCCTCCGCCGCCGCCAGATCGCTGGCGATACGGCCTTCGCGAGCGTCGACGGTCGCCTGAATCTTGGGCACCATCCCACGACCGACCACGAAATAGAGCAGGCCGAAAGTGATCAGGAGCCAGAAGATCTGCGACGCATAGGTCGCACTGATCTGTGCTATCTGGGGCATGGAGTCCTCGTTGCCATATCAACCGGGCGCATCGTCACCGACACGCCCGGCCGATCCGAATGATTAGGCGACGAACACCAGGATGATCATCGTCACGAAGGCGAGCAGGCCCAGAAGCTCGGCACCGGCGAAACCGATGAAGAGGCGGCCCTGCTGGCTGTCCGCCGCACCCGGATTGCGCAGCGCGCCTTCGAGGAACTTGGCGAACACGTTGCCCACGCCGAGCGAGGCGATGCCCATGCCGATAGCGGCCAGACCGGCACCGATCAGCTTCGCGGCTTCTGCGTCCATTTCAATCACTCCAGTTCAAAAAGGGTCGTTTGGGTATTCAACTTGAGGCGGCGCGTCCGCCCGCCCGATCCGGCTTAGCGGATCAGTGCAGGTTGACGGCGTCGTTCAGGTAAACCGAGGTCAGCAGCGCGAAGACATAGGCCTGGATCGCGGCGACCAGCAGTTCGAGAAGCGTGATGCCGATCATCAGCAGGAAGCTCGGCAGGGTGATGAGCGCGGCATAACCCGGGCCCATGTTGATGCCGTTGATGACGAAGGCGGCGAGAACCTTCAGCAGGATGTGCCCCGCGGTCATCGCGACGAACAGTCGCAGACCCAGCGAGAAGGGGCGCACCAGGAAGCTCATCAGCTCGACCACGAAGATCAGCGGAATCATCAGCTTGGGCGTACCATGCGGCACGAACAGCGCAAAGAAGTGGAAGCCGTGGCGACCGAAGCCGACGATCAGCACGATCGCGAACGAGATCACGGCGAGCACGCCGGTCACGGTCAGGTGGCTGGTCACGGTGAAGGGATGGACACCCGGCACCACGCCGAAGGGCAACAGGCCCAGCACGTTGGCGAACAGGATGAACATGAACAGCGAGAAGACGTAAGGCAGGAAGCGCTTGCCCTCGGGTCCGATATTCGACGTCAGCATCGAATTGACGAAACCGGTGAAGCCCTCCACCGCCGCCTGCCAGCGACCGGGGACCAGATCGCGCTTCATCCCGCCGATCATGAAGATCCACAGCGCGACGAGCGTCACCACCATCCACAGAGCGGAATTGGTGAAAGAAAGGTCGTAGCCGCCGACCACCCAATGCCGACCGAGCACCGGCTCGATCAGGAACTGGTGCATCGGATCAATCTTGCCGCCCGATTCTGCCGCCACGCTGCTTCGTTCCCACATATGACGAACGCCCGGTTACTCCGGGCGTTCGCCAGAAATCCGAATGATCTGCCTGAACGCCACGCCGATCCCCAGGAACAGCATCACGATCAGGGCCCAGGGTGCGGTGCCGAACCAGCGGTCAAACAGCCAGCCGATCAACGCACTGCCGACAAGACTTCCGATCAGCGCGGAGATGACGCGGCTGCCCTGGGAATATCCCCTGTCGGCATCCATCTTCACCCCCTGCCGCGACACGCCTTCCGCTTTCGCCTTAGCCAGTCGCTGATCCAGCGCGGCCAGACGCGGATCGTCCGCATCGCCAAAGTCCTGTCCGGGTTCCGTCTCCGCCACGCAGCCACCCTCACCTGATTTCGTCACCGAAGGGGAGAATGCGCGCGAACGGCGAGCGACCCCGCCAAGGCGAGGCCCGTTTAGAAAGCCCCTCCCCCCAAGTCAACCGCCTGGGGTGGAGCTTGTGACAGATGTGTTAAGCATTGTGGCCGGTTGGCGACAGAAGGGTGCCCCTCTCTCTTATTCTTCTCCCCTCCCGCAGGCGGGAGGGGCGTAAGACGAAGGATTACACGCAGGAGGACGAACGCTCGGGCGGGGCGGAGCCACGGGTCTTCCACACACCCTCCGGCGTCTTGTACTTTTCGCCGGGCGTGGTCTGCGCGATCAGGTTGCAGCCGCTGGTAAAGGCCATCTGCTCGACGGTCGCGCCGCTGGCCTGCGCCTTCTGGGTATAGGCCGCCTTGCGCTGGATATTGATGTTGTTGACCAGCGCGCGCAGCGCCGGGGTCGCGCTGCCGACGATGCCCAGATAGCCGTCGGGCTGTTCACCGACCAGACCTTCCGCACGCGCGGCGGCATAGGCCGGATCGCGCTGCGCCATCGCCATGCCCGACACGCCCAACAGCGCGATCGCGCCCAGCCCCGTCATCACCCACTTCGTCTTCATCAGAATATCCCCGGATTCTGCTGGATCAGCGATTTGGCCTCGCCATCCAGGCGATATACCACTTCCTGCGTCACATTGATGTTCAGATTGATCTCGATCGGCTTGTCGGGCGCGGAGATGTTGACGCACCCCCCACTCAGCAATGTCAGCGCGACCGGCATCCATCGTGCCCCATTCCAGATCGGCATTCTGTCCAGCATTTTCAATCCTGTTACGGTCATGGCACGGTCTCGCTTGCGCTGTGCTGAATGGGGGACGTTTTCGGGGCGGCGGACGGGGTGACGGGCGGCGCGGCCCGCTTGTTCTGCTCTTCCAGCAGGGCGGGCAGGTTGCGCTGGATCAACCGGCGCGGGTCGTAGAAGGACTGGGCCGAATCGAGCAGCCCCCGGAAAGGCGCCTTGATCCGGACGTTGAACACGAAGGGCAGCTTTTGCAGCCGTCGGATGATGAAGTTCGACTTGGCGCCCTTGCCCTGGCTGATCCCGGTGAAGCGGACATCGGTCACCATCTCGCCCGCCAGCGGCCCGTTCATGTCGATCCGCAGCGAACGATAATTCAGCGAGCGCAGCGCCCCGAAGGCCAGATTGCCCCAGAAGCCCAGATTCTTCTGACTGACCGTACCGAGATAGGCGATGCTGCCGCCGCCCGGCCGCACGACCAGCCGACCATGTTCGATCCGGCCGCCATTGATGTCGAAGACCATCGGCAACTCGCCGTCGAAGACACCGGTGGCGTTCAGATTCTGGAAGTCGAACTGCAACAGGAACTGGTCGGCCGCCGCGCCCTTGACGTGGAAGGTCATGCGCCGCTCCATCGCCTCCGAAAAATCGAGCAGCGTCGGGTCGAGGGTCAGTTCCCCACCCGCAAAGGGCCAGCGTCCGCCATCCACCTTGATCCGGGTGCCCGACAGCGTCTGATAATGCACGACGCCGTTCGTCACCTCGATGCCCGGATTGACCGAGCGGATCGTCACCACCTGATCGGGCGCGCTTTGCAGGGCGAGCAGGTCGGTGAAATGGATGGTGCCCGCAATACCGCTGACCGGGCCGAAGGCGGCGGCGAGGTCGAGCGATTCGGTGCCGAACGCGCCGGTCGAGCGAACACCATCCGCGTCCCAGACGATACGCCCCTGCCCCGCCACCTTGCCCGCCACATCGGCGATGACGCCGTAGGTGACGGGGGTCAGCAATTCCGGCTGGAAATCCTTGGTGAAGGTGATGCCGGGTACGGTCAGCTTCGCCTCGCCCGCGCCCCGGTCGAGCGCATGGGTGATGGTGACGTCGGCGACCTTCACCGACTTGGTCGGCTCGAACAGCGTGCCATTGGCGTCGATCCGGCTGCCCGCCAGCGTCAGCGTGACGTCGCGCGCCGCCATCGGCAGGAAGCGCGGCGCATCGGCGCGTGCATCACGCACCTGAAGCCCGCCGTTCAGCGTCAGCACCCCGCCCGCCAGCGTCCAGTCGCCCTGCGCCTGCCCCAGCAGCAGGGGCACCTGCCCCACCTGTCCGCCGCCGCCGGTGAACTGGCCGGTGATACCCTGCGGCGTGATCCGGCCGTTCAGCGTCGCGGCATCAATGCGGGTGGGCGATTCGGGCCGGCCGATGCTGGTCTGCACACCGGTCAGCACGAAGCTGCGATCCGCCAGCGCGAAACGGGTGGTCGCCGCCGCCAGCGCGAACGGGCTGCTGCCGATCTGCCCGGCGAGCTTGATCGGCCCCAGCTGCGCGCCGCCGCCCAGCCTTGTACCGTCGAGCCGGACCAGCGCCCCGCCCAGCGGACAGAGCCGCAGCCCCACCCGCGCCAGCTTCAGGCTCGATAGCGTCAGCCGATCAATCGACAGCGGCTGACATGCCGGGTTGACCACCAGGCGCCGTCCCCCGTCCCAGCGTGCCGCGATAGGCAGGACCAGCCCGTCGATCCGCCCGCCACTGATCAGCCCGGACAGCGCGACGCGGGTCGTCACCTGGGTCTCGCCATTCGCCGCCGACCGGAACACCATCCGGTCGAAGGCCAGCGCCGCCCCGCCCGCGTCATAGCGCGCCAACTGGGCGGTGCCGCGGATCGGCTGCTTTGGCCCATCCTGTTGCAGCGTCGCGCGAAGGCCGGGCAGGCCGCCGCCGCCCATCGCCAGCCGGGTATCGATCCGCACGCCGCGCGCATCGACGGCCAGACCGCTGCCCCCGGCAAAGGCGAGCCGCCCGCCGCTGGCGGCCGCGATCGTCATATGCGGCACCCGCACCACAAAGCCGGGGCCATGCGGCCCCCGGTCGCTGTCGATTGCCAGCCCCATATCGGCCGCGAAGCGGCGCCCGTTGCGCCGGACCGCCTCCACCATGGCATGCAGCACCGGCCCGACCGGCGTGCCCGCCGCCTTGTCGCCCGCCTTCACGACCGAATCCAGCAACGCAGGGGCCACCTGCGCGCCGCCCAGTTGCGCCTGCCCGTCGAAACGCGTGGCCGGACCGACCAGATAGCGCCCCGCGACCATCACCCGCTCGGCTCCGCCGAACCGGGCCTTGGCCTTGCGCGCGACCAGCTCCATGCGGCCCTGCGTGCCCTTGGGCGTTCCGATGAAATCGAGCTGGCCGTCGATCGCGGCGGCCACCGCCACCGGGTGGCGGATCGCGCCGCTGCCGACCGAGGCGCGGCCCTGCCAGTGCTGAAGCGCGGCACCGAAGGTCACGTCGACCCGCGCCGCCAGATCGGCCACCGCCACCTCGCCGCAGCGCAGATTGCCGAGCCGCAACGGCCCGGTCAGCGTCGGCTGCTCGCGCACCACCCGCACGTGCAACGGCGCGGCCAGCCCGGTCGCCACGCAATCGCCCATCACCAGCCGGGGCGCGACCGCCGCCATATGCCCGACAAAGCCGTCGTTCAGCACCCCCTGCCCCGACACGCTCAGCCCGACCGGGCCATGCGGCGTGTCGAGCCGGATGCCGCCATCCTCCACCACGACGTCGAGCGCCGGCAGCTGGAACGGCTTGCCCGAGGCACCCGACGATCCCATCAGCTTGTCGAGCGTCCCCAGGCTGATCCGCCCATCGATCAACCGGCCGTGCAGGCGGACACGCCCGGCCCGCACGCCGGTCACGACCGGGCCCGACAGGGTCATGCGGGTCCGCGTCTCCATCCAGTCGGCGACCAGATCGGGATGGCGCGGATCGCCCATCACCACATTGGTCAGCCGCTGCCGTCCCAGCCCCAGGTCGGAAATCTTGTAGCGGGCGGGCACGCCGCGCCGCGCCAGTTCGCGGTCCAGGACGTTTCCGGCCAGTTGCTTCCGTTCGACCCACAGGCCGATCAGCGCGGTCAGGATAATGAGGGCGATGGCGATCAGGATACGCTGCAACCGCCGGAACCGGCGGACGGGGCTGACCGCTTCGGTCGCGGGCTCGCTCACGGGCGAGCCCATGGGCGTTTCGCTGTCCTCGCTCGCGCCCTCCACCCCGATGCCACTCCCTTGACCTTGACCTGCGTCATAGACGCCGGTTCCCGCGCCACGCAATCGCGCGAAGCCCGGCGACAGTTCCCATCGCGCCGCTTATGTTGGCGCAAGACGGGGGACGGGACATGCACGACGACAGCGAGAATCAGGTCAACGACCATGCCGGACACCGCGCGCGGCTGCGCGACCGATTGTTGGGGGGCGGCGGATTACTCGATCATGAACTGATCGAATATCTGCTGATGACCGCCATCCCGCGCCGCGACACCAAGCCGATCGCCAAGGCACTGCTGCGCGAGTTCCACGATATCGGCGGCGTCCTGACCGCCGATCCGATCGCGCTCCAGCGGGTCGACGGGGTGGGCGAGACGGCGGCAGCAACGATCAAGATCGCCCAGGCCTGTGCGCTGCGGCTGGTTCAGGCGGAGGCGACGAAGCGGCCGGTGCTGTCCAACTGGCAGGCGCTGCTCGACTATCTTCATGCCGACATGGCGCATCACGGCGTGGAGCGGGTGCGAGTGCTGCATCTGAATACCCGCAACATGCTGATCCGCGACGAATTGATGGGACAAGGCTCGATCGACCAGGCCCCCGTCTATGTCCGCGAGGTGATCCGGCGCGCGATCGATTTCGGTTCGGCCGCCTTGATCCTGGTCCACAACCATCCCAGCGGCGACCCCTCGCCCAGCCGCGCCGATATCGACGTGACCCGCGCCATCGCCGAGGCGGGCAAAAGGCTGGGCATCACGGTGCACGACCATCTCATCATCGGCACGTCGGGCCATGTCAGCCTGCGCGCGCAGGGGTTGATTTGAGGGGTTCGACGAACTGCGCGGCATCGCATCGGCCGTTTTCGCCTAATTGCCGACATCCGGGCGGCATGGCAGATTGCCCCTCATGTCCCCCGTATTTGCTTTGCTCGCCTCTGCCGCTCAAGTTGCGACGGGTTCCGTAACCCAGACAATGGACTTCTCTCGCAGTTATGTCGTTTGGATCAGCACGGATCGTGGACGATGCACGTTTTTCATGACTGATGCTGGAGAGGATGCCCACCAGCTTACCGAGACTCTGCAGAAAAACTACAACCCATCCGCTGGTATCGAGATTTTGACGGACAGTGACACGCCCCGCCGATGCGTCGCCAAGGCGGAGAAAGCGGTGAAACGGTCTGGCTTCTCTTTGTTTCGTGTGCGCCGGGGCACCGACGCGGACCGCTCGCCGGGCATCCCGTAAGGTCCGCTTTCCACCAAAAGCAGACATTCCATTGCGGTGGACGGCATTACGCCAAGGTGCATAGCGATGCCCCTCGAACCCCACGCCACCACACATTGGAAACCCTCGTCCCCAGATGCTAGGGGCCGGCCCGACGACGCGAACGAGGAACATCACATGCAGGTCTGGACCGGGCTGGGCAATCCGGGCGCGCAATATGCGATGCACCGCCACAATGTCGGCTTCATGGCGATGGACGCCATTGCCGAGGTGCATGATTTCGGCCCCGTGAAAAAGCAGTTCCAGGGCTGGACCCAGGAAGGCCGGATCGGCGGCAAGAAGATCCTGCTGCTGAAACCCGCCACCTTCATGAACGAAAGCGGCCGCAGCGTCGGCGAGGCGCTGCGCTTCTACAAGCTGGGCGTCGAGGCGCTGACCGTGTTCCACGACGAACTCGACATCGCCCCCTTCCGCGTCAAGGTGAAGACCGGCGGCGGCACGGCGGGGCATAACGGCCTGCGCTCGATCGACCAGCATCTGGGGCCGGACTTTCGCCGGGTGCGGCTGGGCATCGGGCATCCGGGACACAAGGACCGCGTGACCGGCCATGTGCTGGGCAACTACGCCAAGGCCGAGATCGAGCCGCTGTCTGACCTGCTCGGCGCGGTGGCGGCAGAGGCGCATTGGCTGGCGGAGGGCGACGATGTGCGCTTCGTCAACGATATCGCGCTGCGGATGGGGGATGCGGCATGAGCGTGCGGCGGCTTTTCGCTTCGCTTCTCTATGAAGGCCAGCTCGACGATGCCGATCTGCTGGCCGACATCGAACAAAGCTGCTGGGCGCTGGCCGAGGACGACCGCGCCGGGCGGCGCTGGAGCAAGGAGCATGGCTATCGCGGTTATACCAGCTATGCCTCGCTCAACGACCTGCCGATCCGCGATCCGGTCTTTGCCGATCTGAAGAAGAAACTCGACCGCCATGTCGCGCGCTTTGCGGAGGAATGCGCCTTCGATCTGGGCGGGCGCAAGCTGAAGCTCGACAGCCTGTGGGTCAATGTCCTGAAGCCCGGCGGCCACCACTCCGCGCATATCCACCCCCATTCGGTGGTGTCGGGCACGCTCTATGTCGCCATGCCCAAGGGCTCGGGCGCGCTGAAACTGGAGGACCCGCGCCTGCCCATGCTGATGGCCGCCCCGCCCCGCCGCCCGGATGCGCCGGACGACCTGGCGACCTTCGCCACCGCCACGCCCGAGCCGGGTACGGTGCTGCTGTGGGAAAGCTGGCTGCGGCATGAGGTGGTGCCCAACGGGGCCAAGGGCGAACGGATCAGCGTCAGCTTCAATTATCGCTGACCGCCGACCGGAACGGTCGCGACGATGCGCACTGCACCCGCGACGAGATGAAAGGTTCCCTCAACTCGTCGCAGCTATAAGGCAATTCGTCGCCGCAATATCGAGCCGTTAACCTATTTTGGGTAAGGGCGAAATCGATCGCACCCTTATTCCGGACCCTATCCCGATGCTCGAATTCGCTGTCTTCACCTTTGGCATGTTGGCGAGCTTCGTGCTGTCGGGCCTTGGTCGGAACAAGAAGGCGCAGCGCGCCAATCCGCCGATGCTGCGCTATATGGGTCTGGTGCTGATGGGCTTTTCGGGCGCGATGGGCGTCATGCTGCTCGGCTATGCTGCGGCCCTGGCGCTCAACGCGTGAGTTGAGCCGAACCCCGTTCGCCGCTAGAGGGGCGCTTTCCCCTTTTCCACAGGAATAGCGACGCATGGGTTTCCGCTGCGGCATCGTCGGCCTGCCGAATGTCGGCAAGTCCACCCTTTTCAACGCGCTGACCGAAACGGCGGCGGCGCAGGCCGCCAATTATCCGTTCTGCACGATCGAGCCGAATGTCGGCAACGTCGCGGTCCCCGATCCGCGCCTGTACCAGCTTGCCGAAGTCGCCGGATCGGCCAAGATCATCGAGACTCAGCTCGCCTTTGTCGACATCGCCGGGCTGGTGCGCGGCGCGTCCAAGGGCGAAGGCCTGGGCAACCAGTTCCTCGGCAACATCCGCGAGGTCGACGCGATCGTCCATGTCCTGCGCTGTTTCGAGGACGGCGACGTGACTCACGTCGAGGGCAAGGTCGATCCGATCGCCGATGCCGAGACGGTCGAGACCGAATTGATGCTCTCCGACCTGGAAAGCCTGGAAAAGCGTGTCCCGGCCTTCATCAAAAAGGGCCAGCAGGGCGACAAGGAAGCCAAGATCGCTGCCTCGGTGCTGGGCCAGACGCTGGAGCTGCTGCGCGAGGGCAAGCCCGCGCGACTGACCGTGCCCAAGGACGAAGAGGAAGCCCGCGTCTTTGCCCAGGCGCAGCTGCTGACCGCCAAGCCGGTCCTCTATGTCTGCAATGTCGAGGAATCGAACGCGGCGAACGGCAACGCCCATTCGCAGCGCGTCTTCGAAAAGGCCGCCGCCGAGGGTGCGCAGGCCGTCGTCGTCTCCGCCGCCATCGAAGCCGAGATCGCGACCATGCCCGCCGAAGATCGCGGCGAGTTCCTGTCCGAACTGGGCCTGGCGGAAACCGGCCTGGCCCGCGTGATCCGCGCCGGTTACGCGCTGCTCGACCTGCTGACCTTCTTCACCGTCGGCCCGAAGGAAGCACGCGCCTGGACCGTCCATCGCGGCGCCAAGGCGCCGAACGCGGCAGGCGAAATCCATAGCGATTTCGAACGCGGCTTCATCCGTGCCGAAACCATCGCCTTCCCCGACTATATCGCCTTCAAGGGTGAAGCAGGCGCGCGCGATGCGGGCAAACTGCGCGCGGAGGGCAAGGAATATGTCGTCCAGGACGGCGACGTGATGCTGTTCCGCTTCAACGTCTAACGCATGGTGCGCCGGTTGAAAATCCTTCGACCGGCGCCATTGGCGCTTTGCAGATGCGGGGTGACACGCTAGGCGCCCGACATGATCCATGTTAGTGCGTTTCGTCGCGTCATCTATAGCAGCCGCGCGACCGGCGGCGATATCCGTGCCGATCATCAGGCCATATTGGCCAGCTCGCGCCGCAATAACGGCATGGACGGTATCTCCGGCCTCTTGTGGGTCGGCGATGGCCAGTATCGCCAGCTGCTCGAAGGCCCGGCGGACAGCGTGCGCGAAACCCTGTCGCGCATCATGGGCGATCCCCGCCATGCCGATATCCGCATCCTCGACGACCGGATGACCGATGGCCCGGCCTTCGGCGAATGGGCGATGGCCGGACTGCCGGGCGACCAACCGGCAGACGCCGCCGAACGCCTCCGTCTGCTGCTGCGCAACGCGGCTCCGGATATCCGTCAGTTCTTTCCGGTGGATTGAGGGGCCGCAAGGCGGCCGCTCCCCTCTCGCCACTGTCACATCGCGGCGCTATCGGCGGCTCCGAAAGGACAGCCTCCCGTGATCCGACTCCCCTTTGTTGCTCTTGCGCTCGCCCTGATCGGGGGCTGCGCCTATCCCCATACGCCGCCCGCGCTATCGCCGGTGACCAGCGCCCCCGTCGCCTCCACCGTCAGCGAGGCACGGGCGCCCGTTACCATCCTGGTGTCGATCGACGGCTTTCGGGCCGATTATCTGCAGCGCGGCATCGCCCCCAATTTGTCGCGGCTGGCCGCCGACGGCGTGCATGCGGCGATGCGGCCGTCCTTTCCGTCCAAGACCTTTCCCAATCACTGGACGCTGGTGACGGGCCTGGTTCCCGACCATCACGGCATCGTCGCCAACAGCTTCACCGACCCCACGCGTCCCGGCGAACGCTTCACCATGTCGTCCGACCAGCCCTATTGGTGGAACGCTGCCGAGCCGATCTGGGTCACCGCCGAAAAGGCAGGCATTCCCACCGCCACCATGTTCTGGCCCGGCTCCAACGTTGCCTGGGGCGGCACGGTTCAGAACGACGCGCATCACAGCGTCACCGGCGGCATCCGGCCCCGTGACTGGCAGCAGTTCAATCAGAGCGTGTCCGACCGGCAGCGGGTCGATGCGATCCTCGACTGGCTGCGTCGCCCGGCGACCAACCGCCCCCGCTTCCTGACGCTCTATTTCGACGAGGTCGACACCGCCGGTCACGAGGATGGCCCCGACTCGCCGCAGGTCAATGCGGCGGTCGCGCGGGTCGATCAGGCGATCGGGCGGCTGGTCGAGGGCCTGGCCGAGCTGCATCAGCCCGCCAATCTGGTCATCGTCGCCGATCACGGCATGGCCGGGATTTCGAGCGACCGGGTGGTCGCGCTCGACCGGTTCGTGAACCCGGCCGACTATGTGCTGGTGGAGGACGGCCCCTATGCGACCTTCCGTGCCGTACCGGGGCATGAGGCGGATCTGGAATCCCACCTGCTGGGCCATCACGATCATATGGATTGCTGGCGGTCGAACGCGATGCCCGCGCGGTTCCGCTATGGTCACAATCCGCGCATCCCGCCCTATTTCTGTCTGGCCGATGCCGGGTGGACGATCATGGCGAAGCCGCCGGAGAAAGCCTATACGGGCGGCACCCATGGCTATGACAATGCCGATCCGACCATGGCGGCGCTGTTCATCGCCAATGGCCCGGCGTTCCGGCCGGGCGTCACGCTGGCGCCGTTCGACAATACCGATATCGCGCCGCTGCTGCGCGATCTGATCGGCCTGCCCCCGGGCCAGGGGCTGGATGGCAACGATGCACCGTTCCGCCGCGTTCTCAAGCGGTAGAATATTCAGGAGAGACGAGGATGATCTGGCTGGAGGATATCACGGTCGGCGACGTCACGCGGTTCGGCGCGTATCGGGTGGAACGCGAGGAAGTCATCGCCTTTGCCGAGCGCTATGATCCCCAGCCCTTTCACCTGTCCGACGACGCGGCGGCGGCCACCCATTTCGGGCGGCTGTCGGCCAGCGGCTGGCACACCGCGTCGATGGCGATGGCGATGATCGTCGCGCATTTTCGCGACACCGGCTTTCAGAGCCTGGGGTCGCCCGGCGTCGACGAACTCCGCTGGATGAAGCCCGTCTATCCCGGCGACACGCTACGCTGCGAGGCGGAGGTGCTGGAGACGCGGCGCTCGGCCAGCCGCCCCGAAATGGGTTTCGTAACCAGCCGCTGGACGGTCTTCAATCAGGACGATGTCGCGGTGATGAGCATGCGCCCGACCGTCATGATCCGCGCACGCTCCACCGACTGACCGGCGGATCAGCGCGGCCCGCGCCCGCCCGGCTCGCGTCCGCCCGGACCGCCGGGGCGACCACCGCGCCAGCCACCGGGGCGCGGGCCGGGTGGGGTCGGGCGGACGCTGCCATTGCCATGCCAGCCAGGGGGAGGCCCGTCGCGGCGACCGCGCCAGCCGCCCGGCACGGGGCCGGGGCCGCCAGGACCGCTGGGGCCAGCGCCCGGCATCGGCCCGCGCCAGCCACCGCGCCCCCATCCCCGCCACTGGTCGCGCATTGCGCCGCCACGCCACGCATCGCGGCGCCCTTCCCAATAGGCGCGTTGCCCGTCATTCCAGGGATAGGGGCGGCGATACCGGTCGTAGACATAGACGCCGGTGCCCGGATAATAGAAATTATCGTACCAGCCGAAATAGGACGGTGCGTAGCCATAGCCGCCGTAACCGCCATAATAACCGGGCGCATAGCCGCCATAGCCCGTACCGACCGAGACGCCGCTATAGCCATAGCCATCGGTGCATCCGCCCAGTGCCAGCAATCCGGCGGCGATCGCCGCGGCCCAACCCGTCTTTCCCAGGGTCATCCTGCTCTCCATGCCCCTGGCCTAGCCCAAGCGGGTGCGGCAGGGGTCCGTCATCCGCGTCGATCCGTGGTCAACCCCGCAGCGCGAAAGCTGGTTCCTACGCGCCTTCGCCTGCATAGGTGCTGAACGGGGGGTGCTGAACGGAGGGCCCCAAGTGATTGGCCAAAGGGGATTGGCAAAGCCGGTGAAGCAAGGCTAACCTGACGCACCGTTCATCAAGGGCGGGCAAGACCAAGGCGGCGCATGACCGGGGATAATCCGGCACGACCGTCACAGCGTGGCGAACGCGAACGAAGGTGGAGGGACAGGACGAATGGCGATGACGGAGAACACCGTACCCCCCGGCGAGTCACCCAAGCCATTCGAGGAAGAGGTCCACGATCCGCGCCGCCGCGACTTCATCAACGTCGCCGCCGCATCCTTTGCGGGCGTGGGTGCGCTGGCGATCGTGTTCCCCCTCATCAATCAGATGAACCCCTCGGCCGACGTGCTGGCCCAGTCCACCACCGAGATCGACCTGTCGAAGATCGCACCGGGCCAGGCGATCAAGGCCAGTTTCCGCAAGCAGCCGCTGTTCGTGCGCAACCTGACGCCCAAGGAAATCGCCGAGGCCAATGCCGTGCCGCTGTCCGAACTGCGCGATCCGCAGACGCTGGCGGAACGGACCAAGCCGGGCAAGACGAACTGGCTCATTACGCTTGGCGTCTGCACCCATCTGGGCTGCGTGCCGCTGGGCGCGGGCGAGGGCGAGAACAAGGGCCCCTATGGCGGCTATTTCTGCCCCTGCCACGGCTCGGCCTATGACACCGCCGCGCGCATCCGAAAGGGTCCGGCGCCGAAGAACCTGTTCGTGCCCGATTATAAATTCGACAGCGACACGACCGTCACGGTCGGCGTGGCCGCTTAAGGGAGACCCAAGAGATGAGCTTTCCCTGGGCCAAACATTATCAGCCGAAACAGCCGGTCATGCGCTGGCTGGACGAGAAGCTGCCGCTGCCGCGCCTCGTCTATAATGCGGTGGGGGCCGGATATCCGGTGCCGCGCAACCTGAATTATTTCTGGAATTTCGGTGTGCTGGCGGGGGCCGCCCTTGCCATCCAGATCATCACCGGCGTCGTGCTGGCGATGCATTATGCCGCCAATGCGGGCGTCGCCTTCGACTCGGTCGAAAGCATCATGCGCGACGTGAATGCGGGCTGGTTCCTGCGCTATGCCCATGCCAACGGCGCGTCGATGTTCTTCATCGTCGTCTACACCCATATCTTCCGCGGCCTCTATTACGGATCGTACAAGGCGCCGCGCGAGATGGTGTGGCTCTTGGGCGTCGTGATCTTCCTCCTGATGATGGCGACCGCCTTCATGGGCTATGTGCTGCCCTGGGGGCAGATGAGCTTCTGGGGCGCGCAGGTCATCACCGGCTTCTTCTCGGCGATCCCGGTGGTCGGCGACACCATCCGCATCTGGCTGCTCGGCGGTTTCGCGCCGGACAATGCCGCGCTGAACCGCTTCTTCTCGCTCCATTACCTGCTGCCCTTCGTGATCGCGGGCGTCATCATCCTGCACATCTGGGCGCTGCATATTCCGGGTTCGAACAACCCGACCGGGGTGGACGTGAAGGGCGAGCAGGACACCGTGCCCTTCCACCCCTATTACACCGCCAAGGACGCGGTGGGCCTGGGCGTCTTCCTGCTGGTCTTTGCGGGGCTGCTGTTCTTCTTCCCCAATTACCTGGGGCATCCGGACAATTACATTCCGGCCAACCCGCTCTCGACGCCCGCGCATATCGTGCCCGAATGGTATTTCTGGCCCTTTTACGCGATCCTGCGTGCCTTTACCGCCGACTTCATCCTGCCCGCCAAGCTGTGGGGCGTGCTGGCGATGTTCGGGTCGATCCTGCTGCTGTTCTTCCTCCCCTGGCTGGACAGCTCGCCCGTGCGGTCGAACAATTTCCGGCCCAAGGCGCGGGTGGCGTTCTGGGTGCTGGTGGTCGACGTGCTGCTGCTCGGCTGGTGCGGCGGCTCGCCCGCGACGCCCTTCTTCATCATCCTCAGCCAGATCACGGCGGCCTATTATTTCCTCCACTTCCTGGTGATCCTGCCCTGGATCGCCCGGACGGAGCGCCCCGCGCCGCTGCCCAACTCGATCACCGAAGCCGTGCTGGCCAAGCATGGCGGCACAGCGCCCACCAAGTCGGCCCTGGCCTGACCCGAACCGAAAAGAGGATAGCTGAACATGGTTCGTGGCATCGCATTCCTGGTCGGGGCGGCCTTCACCCTGGTCCTCGCCATCGCGCTGTGGGGCAGCGTGTCGGGGCTCGTTTCCGACCCGCCCGCGCCGACGGCGGAGGAGGAATTCCACCTCCACCCCAAGGCGGCGCATCTGGCATCGGACGGCATTTTCGGCCGCTTCGACCGCCGCCAGCTCCAGCGCGGTTTCCAGGTCTATAAGGAGGTCTGCGCGGCCTGCCACTCGCTGCGGCTGGTGGCGTTCCGCGACCTGAAGGATCTGGGCTATAACGAGGCCGAGGTGAAGGCGATCGCCAACCAGTGGGTCATCGAACAGCCCAGCATCAACCCGGAGACGGGCGAGGCGACGACGCGCAAGAACGTGCCCGCCGATCACTTCCCCTCGCCCTTCGCCAATGAGGTCGCGGCGCGCGCGGCCAACAACAACGCGCTGCCGCCCGACCTGTCGCTGATGACCAAGGCGCGGCATGACGGCACCAATTATGTCTATTCGCTGATCGGCCCCGACGCCTATCGCCCGCAACCGGCCGAACTGCTGCGCAAGTTCCCGGATATGAAGACGCCGACCGGGCTGCACTACAATCCCTATTTCGCGAACCTCAACATCGCGATGCCACCGCCGCTGACCCAGGACGGTCAGGTGCAATATACCGACGGCACGCTCGCGACGCGCGACCAGATGGCGAAGGATGTCGCCGCCTTCCTGACCTGGAGCGCCGAGCCCAAGCTGGAATCGCGCCACGCGGCCGGCATCGGGGCGGTGATCTTCATCCTGATCTTCTGCTTCCTGGCCTGGGGCGCGTATCAGAATGTCTGGCGCGACGTGAAACACTGAGATCGGGCAAGCCCGTATGTGACCCTTGGGGCGGTTTCCGGTTGGGAGCCGCCCTTTTTATTGGCCAGTGTTGCCACCTACCCGTCTTTGCGAGCGTAGCGAAGCAATCCAGGGCGTCCTGATCTGGCTCTGGATTGCTTCGCTGCGCTCGCAATGACGGCGGAGTGTCATGGTCTTGCGCCCCGCTCGGCCTGAACGAACATGGGGCATGACCCCGCCCCCTTTACCCCTGCCCCCGGCGGGCCCATTACACCCCCATGAGCGCCAATGACGATCTGAAAGCCCTGATCCGCACCATCCCGGACTTTCCCAAGCCCGGCATCCAGTTTCGCGACATCACCACCCTGCTGCTCGACCCCAGCGGCTTTGCCCGCACGATCGAGCGCATGGTCGCCGCCACGCGCGGGCCCGTGGACCTGGTCGCGGGGATCGAGGCGCGCGGCTTCCTGTTCGCCGCCGCGCTGGCGGTGCCGCTGAACGCGGGTGTGCTGTTGATCCGCAAGGACGGCAAGCTGCCCGGTGCGACCATCGCCGAGGATTATGCGCTGGAATATGGCCAGGACCGGATCGCCATCCATGAGGATGCGCTGGTCCCCGGTGCCCGTGTCCTGCTGGTCGACGATCTGATCGCGACCGGCGGCACCGCGCGCGCCGCCGTCCGGCTGATCCGCAAGGCGGGTGGTGTGGTCGAACAGGCCCAGTTCCTGGTCGACCTGCCCGATCTGGGCGGCGCGGCGGGGTTGCGTGGCGACGGCATCACGGTCGACGCGCTGGTCGCCTTTCCGGGCCACTGATGCGCCTTGCCCTGTTCGAGCCCGATATCGCGGGCAATGTCGGCACGCTGATCCGCACCGCGACCTGCTTCGGCATGGCGGTCGACCTGATCGAGCCGATGGGTTTTCCCTATTCGGACCGCGCGCTGGCCCGCTCGGCCATGGACTATGCCGCCATGGCCGAGGTGGTGCGCCACGCCGATTGGGATGCATTCCGCGCCGTGACCCGCGGGCGGATCGTGCTGGCGACGACGCTGGGCGCGCTCCCTCTGCCCGAAATGGTGTTCCGGCCCGACGATGTGATCCTGCTGGGGTCCGAAGGCGCGGGTGTGCCGGAGGCGGTACATGACGCCGCCGATATCCGGGTCCGCGTGCCGATGCGCGAGGGCGTCCGCTCGCTCAACGTCGCGATAACCGGTGGCATTCTGATGGCGGAAGCACGCCGTCAGACTGGCTGGGACGCAATCACGGCTTGACCCCCCGCCCCGCCCCCGCCCAGAACGCGCACCGATGACCAGCCGCACCCCCGATATCGCGCTCGACGCCGAGCAGGACGCCGCCCGCCTCTGGTTCGAATCCTTGCGCGACCGGATCTGCGCCGCGTTCGAGGCGATCGAGCGGGAAGCGGGGTCCGAGGCGGCGTTTGAATATACCGCCTGGGACCGAACCGACCCCAGCGGCGAGCCCGGCGGCGGCGGCGTGCGCGGGGTGATGAAGGGGCGCGTGTTCGAAAAGGTCGGCGTCAACGTCTCGACCGTCGGCGGCACCTTCGAAGGGCCCTTTGCCAAGACCATCCACGGCGCGGGCGACGATCCGCGCTTCGTGGCCACGGGCATCAGCCTGGTCGCGCATATGGCGAACCCGCATGTGCCCGCCGTCCATATGAACACCCGCTTCCTGACCACCACCAAGCGCTGGTTCGGCGGCGGCGCGGACCTGAACCCGCCGCTGCCGATCGCGGAGGACACCGCCGATTTCCACGCCCGGCTGAAGGCCGCGTGCGACGTGCACGACCCCGACCATTATCCCCGGTTCAAGGCCTGGGCCGACGACTATTTCTACATCCCCCATCGCCAGGTGCATCGCGGCGTGGGCGGCATCTTCTACGACCATCTGGAGGGCGATTTCGCGGGCAACTTCGCCTTTACCCGCGATGTCGGCGAGGCGTTCCTGGACGTCTTCCCGCGCATCGTCCGGCGGCGCATGGGCCTGCCCTTCACCGAGGCGGATCGTGCGGCGATGCTGGCATGGCGCGGCCGCTATGCCGAATTCAACCTGGTCTATGATCGCGGCACGCTGTTCGGGCTGAAGACCGGCGGCAATATCGATGCGATCCTGATGAGCCTGCCGCCGCTGGCGACCTGGGAATAACCACGATGGCGCTGATCCCCGTCGCGTCCACCGAGGTCGCGACCATCGTCACCACGCTGGAGATGCGCGAGCGGCCAAGGCCCCGGCCGATGCCGCAATCGCCCTTGGGGCTCGTCGCCTGGGCCAAGCCCGATCCGGCCAAATACCGCACGCTCTTCACGCGGGTCGGCGCGCCCTGGCTGTGGTTTTCGCGGCTGGTGATGGACGATGCGACGCTGACCGCGATCATCCACGATCCCGCCGTCTCGGTCTTCGCGGTGGTCGACCGGGCAGGGATCGAGGTGGGCCTGCTCGAACTCGACCATCGCCAGCCGGGGGAATGCGAGATCGGCTATTTCGGGCTGATCCCCGAACTGGCGGGGCACGGCCATGGCCGCTGGCTGATGGCGCAGGCGCTGATGCGCGCCTGGACCGCCAAGGTCGAGCGGGTCTGGGTGCATACCTGCACGCTCGATCATCCATCCGCGCTGAATTTCTATCGCAGGCAGGGCTTTACGCCCGTGTCGCGGGCGATCGAGACGTTTCGCGATCCCCGTGCGCTGGGGCTGCTGCCCGAGGATGCCGCGCCGCAGATTCCCCGGCTTACGCCGCGCGATTGACCAGCCGGCGATAGGCCGCCACCGCGATCAGCGCCTGGGCCAGCCCCGCCGCCATCGCCACCGCCGCCGCCCCCCCCTGAAGCAGCGCAAGCGCGACCGGATTGCCCCCGCCATCGCCCTCCACCACCGCGATCAGCGCGAGGAAGGGCTGCGCGGCGAGCATCCCGCCCAGATAGATGAAGGACGCCAGCGCCGCCATCGACAGCCCCGCGCCGCGCGTCAGCACGACCGACCGGGTCAGCGCCGCCATCGCCGCCATCCGCTGCTCGGCGAACAGCACCGGGCCGACCAGCAACAGCCGTCCGGCGACATACAGCCCCGGCAGGATGTAGAGCAGCATCCCCGCCCCCACCGGCAGCGCGACCAGGATCATCGCCAGCAGGAAGCGCGGCATCATCTTCAACGCGCGGGCCAGCGCCTCGCCCACCGTCACCGACCCGCCGCTCAACTGCAGCGCCAGGATCGCCGCCGTGCCGATCAGCCCGATCGCATAGGTCGCGAAATACCAGCCACCATATTGCCCCGCCCAGGCCCCGACCGAATCGACCCAGGCCATGGCCCGCGCCGTCGCCTCGCCGCCGTCCGTTTCGGGTAGCGGCGGCGCGGGGACGAGCAGGCCGAGCGCAAAGGCGGGCCAGAACAGGAACGGCGCGGCCAGCCGAAGCAGCAGCGAACGGTCCCGGCGGAACAGGCCCCAGGCGTCCCGCAGGGTGGCGACGACATCCAATCCCATCACAGCGACGGCGAACCGTCCTCCATCCGGTGCGCCTCATCCCCGACCGCCGCCACATAGAGCCGCGCGACGAAGACATAGGCCAGCGTCATGAAACCGGCGCTGACCACCGAGCCCAGCAGAGCGGCCAGCCCGACCACCGTAGGCGCCTGGTCCGCCCCCAGGACGAGGCGCAAGGCCGCGCCGGTGACGCCCTGCACCGCCAGCATGGCGACCAGCATGACGATTCCGAACAGCAGGAAGACGCCGATCAACCGCCAGGTCAGCCCCTGCGTCAGCGCGACCGAACGGCGGATCGCCCCCAGCCCGCGCCGCTCGTTCAGCACCACGGCATAGACCAGCACCAATCGCGCCGCGAGCCACAGCGACAGGCCCGCGACCACCAGGATATAGAGCGTCACGAACAGCGCCGTGCCGCCGCCCATCGGCGGGAATTTGCTGGGATCGCCCTTGGCCGCGACCACGGCGGCAAGATTGAAACCCGACAGGCCCAGCACCACGATCAGGACCAGCATGACCAGCGCGAAGGCGACGCCGATCACGATGGCGACGCCCAGCACCGCCCCGAGGTGCCGGAACCCGGCGCGCGACGCTTCCGCGCTGGTGGTCGCCGGGTGGGTGGCCAGCGCCATGATCGCCAACTGCCCCCAAATGCCCAGCACCACGCCGAAAAGGGTCAGGGCAAGCGACGCCAGGCCGGGTGCCGCGCCGGGCGTGGAATTCGGCAGGAGCAGGATCTGGAGGATGCTGGGCAGGACGAAGCCGATCGCGGCAAAGGGCACCATCATCCCGGCCCTGCCCGCCAGCACCTGCTGCGTGCTGTCCCACACGGTTCCGATCCTGACGGTCATGCTACCTCCCTTGATCGGGCCACCCCGCCCGCCTGTCGCCGCCTGCCTACCGCATTGCCGCACGCAAAGCCATCATGGCCGGGGTGGGCGCGCTGGCATCGGGCCCCGGCGCTTGCATCGGCGTCGGCGCGGGCGCAAGGAACCGGGATCGTGACCCATATTCCCGACATGCCCGATATCGAATGGCGGATCAGTCCGGGCCTGACCCCCTATGACCAGTCGCTCGCCGAAATGGAGGCGCGCGCAGCCGCCGTCGCGGCGGGCGAGGCGCGCGAACTCGTCTGGCTGCTCGAACATCCCCCCGTCTATACGGCGGGGACCAGCGCCGATCCGGTCGAGCTGGTCGATCCGCGCTTTCCGGTGTTCCAGACGGGGCGCGGCGGCAAATATACCTATCATGGCCCCGGCCAGCGGACCGGCTATCTGATCCTGGACCTCAACAAGCGCGGACGCGACGTGCGGCATTTCGTCCATACGCTGGAGGACTGGCTGATCGCGGCACTTGGGCGGCTGGGGGTGAATGCCTTTCGGGCCGAGGGGCGCGTGGGCATCTGGACGCGGGACGGCGGGCCCGAGGCAAAGGTCGGTGCGATCGGGGTGCGGGTGCGCCGCTGGGTCACGCTGCACGGCTTTGCGATCAACGTCGCGCCCGATCTTTCGCATTTCGGCGGAATCGTGCCGTGCGGCCTGCCGGAGTTCCCGGTGACCAGCCTTTTTGCGTTAAACGGCGTCAAGTCGTTGGAAACCTTTGACGAGGCGCTTGCGTTCAGCTTTCCGGCTTTCCTCAAGACCCTCGCACCGGTCCGACAAAACGAGGCTTGAGGACCAGGCGGTATCCGATTAATGTCCACCCCGATTTGGGTAATAGGGCCAGCAAGCCGTTCCAAATCCTTATTATCAAGGGAGCTTCCAATGCGTGCAATCATCTCCAAGGTCCTGACGGGCTCGATCATCGCCGGCGCGGCGCTCGCGGTTTCGGCTTGCGGCTCGAAGACCGAGAACACCACCGACGCGAACATGACCACCGAAATGAACGCTTCGGAAGGCATGGACACCGCCACCGACAACATGACCGCCGTCGACGGCACCATGAACGGTGGCATGATGGCCAACGACACCATGTCGAACGACATGATGATGGCCAACGACACGATGACCACCAACGCGACCAACGCGATGTAATCATCGTTGGGGTCATCCCCGACGAAAGGGGCCGTCCGGGCGACCGGGCGGCCCCTTTTTCATGCCGCCATAACGCGCGGAAAACCGCGATTTTCGCTACCCTTGCGTAACGACCGACCTGCCTGGCCAATCGTCGCGAATGTTCGATTTCCATTTGGGTAAAGACGCAAAAAGCGTTATGTTTCGGGACGCTCGAAGGCCCTACGGGGGAAGGATCGGAACACAATGAAGGTGGTGCGTACCGCGCTGGTCGCTGGCGCGGCGTTTTGGGGGATGGGTGCTGCGGCACCCGCATCGGCGCAGTTCTTCCTGCAACCCTATAATTTCCA
The DNA here is from genome assembly GCF_034659795.1 of Sphingomonas fuzhouensis. NCBI lineage: Bacteria > Pseudomonadati > Pseudomonadota > Alphaproteobacteria > Sphingomonadales > Sphingomonadaceae > Sphingomonas > Sphingomonas fuzhouensis. Next base: position 39,328 of record NZ_JAXSQY010000001.1, on the reverse strand, counting down.
GGGAAAGCCCGTTCAGGGCGACGAACCCGGCATCGGCCAGCCGCTGCCCGGCGCGACTCCGGCGGAGTTGCGCGCGGGACTGCTGTGGAACATGCGGGCGGCGCTCAACGTCGCGGCGTTGCAATGCCAGTTCGAACCGATGCTCTCGACCGTCGCCAATTATAACGCCGTGCTGAAGGATCATGAGGGCGAGCTGAAAGGTGCGTTCGACACGCTCGGCACCTATTTTAAGCGGACCAAGAAGTCGGTGAAGGAAGGACAGAGTGCGCTCGACCAATATGGTACGCGCACCTATGCCAGCTTCTCGTCGGTGTCGGGGCAGCTCGGTTTCTGCACCACGGCGGCGTCGATCCTGCATCAGGCGGTCTTCACCCCGCGCGGCCATCTGGGCGAGCTGGCGGTCGACCGGATGCGCGAGTTGCGCAACAGCCTGGTGCCTTACGGCGAACAGCGTTTCCCGCGCTATATCGGCCGCGAACAGCATATCGTCGCGACCATGCCGCGCCTGGATGCGCTGTGCTGGAACAAGCGGGCCGAATGGGTCGCCAAGAAGTGCGGTGCCCAGAACTGGCCGCCCGCCGGCGCGACCAGCCTGGCGGCGCGCTGAACGACGAACATGACGCTTGGAAAGGGTCGGGATCATCCCGGCCCTTTTCGTTTATGCGCCCTGCACCGTCATTGCGAGCAGAGCGAAGCAATCCAGGGTCACGGGCAAGACGCTCTGGACTGCTTCGCTAAGCTCGCAATGACGGCCGAGGTTTGACGCCGGACAAGGACCATCACGTCCCTCTCCCCTTTCGCGCCGGAATTTGCTAGGCGCGCGCCATGCTCAATCTGAACAGCATCACCGTGCGCCTGGGCGGCCGCACGATCCTCGACGGTGCATCCGCCGCGCTCCCCCCCGGCAGCCGGGTCGGCCTGATCGGTCGCAACGGCGCGGGCAAGTCGACGCTCGTCCGCGTGATCGCGGGCCAGCTGGAGGCCGATGACGGCGCCTGCGAAATGCCGAAAGGCGCACGCCTGGGCTATATCGCGCAGGAAGCTCCCGACGGCACCGCCACCCCGTTCGAGACGGTGCTGGCCGCCGACATCGAACGCGCCGAACTGATGGAGCGCAGCGAGACCGAGGGCGATCCGGAGAAGCTGGGTGACATTTACGAACGGCTGATCGCGATCGACGCCTATACCGCGCCCGCCCGCGCCTCCAGCATCCTGCAGGGCCTGGGCTTTGACGAGGCGATGCAGGCGCGGCCGCTGTCCAGCTATTCGGGCGGCTGGAAGATGCGCGTGGCACTCGCCGCGCTGCTCTTCTCCGCGCCCGACGTGCTGCTGCTCGACGAACCGTCGAACCACCTCGACCTCGAAGCGGTGATGTGGCTGGAGGATTTCCTGAAATCCTATCGCGCGACGATCCTGCTGGTCAGCCACGAGCGCGACTTCCTGAACAATGTCGTCGACCATATCCTGCACCTGCAGAACGGCAAGGTGACGCTCTATCCGGGCGGATATGATTCGTTCGAGCGCCAGCGCGCCGAGCGCATGGCGCAGCTTGCCGCCGCCAAGGCGAATCAGGAGGCACAACGCGCCAAGTTGCAGGACTATATCGCCCGCAACTCGGCCCGCGCCTCGACCGCCAAACAGGCGCAGAGCCGCGCGAAGATGCTGTCCAAGATGCAGCCTATCGCCGAGATGGCGAACGACCCGTCGCTGTCCTTCGACTTTCCCGACCCCGATCAGTTGCGCCCGCCGCTGATCACGCTGGACCTGGCCAGTGTCGGATACGCGGACACGCCGATCCTGAAGCGGCTGAACCTGCGCATCGACCCGGACGACCGGATCGCGCTGCTCGGCCGCAACGGCAACGGCAAGACGACGCTCGCCCGCCTGCTCGCCGCGCAGCTGACGCCGATGGAAGGCGACATGAATGCGAGCGGCAAGATGCGCGTCGGCTATTTCACCCAGTATCAGGTGGAAGAACTCGACACCGACGACACCGCGCTGGAGCATATGACCCGCATCATGCGCGGTGCGACCCCTGCGGCGGTGCGGGCGCAGCTCGGGCGGTTCGGCTTTTCGGGGGACAAGGCGACGACCAAGGTCGGCAAGCTGTCGGGCGGCGAGCGCGCGCGCCTGGCGCTGGCGCTCATCACCCGCGATGCGCCGCACATGCTGATCCTCGACGAGCCGACCAACCACCTGGACGTCGACGCGCGCGAGGCGCTGGTCCAGGCGCTCAACATGTACAAGGGCACGGTCGTGCTGGTCAGCCACGATCGCCACATGCTGGAGATGACGGCGGACCGTCTGGTGCTGGTCGACAATGGCACGGCGAAGGAGTTCGACGGGTCGCTCGACGATTATATCGCCTTCGTCCTGAAGGGCGATGCGGGCCAGGGTGACGCCGCGTCCAAGGCGGATCGGGCGGCGAACAAAAAGGCCTCGGCCGAGCAGCGCGAACGCTTCAACGCGATGAAGAAGGCGCTGCGTGGTATCGAGGACGAGATGGCCAAGCTGACCCGCGAACGCGATGCACTGGACAAGGCGATGAACGACCCGGCATCGGCCGAACCGCGTCATGCCAGGCTGTCGATGGGCGAGCTGAACAAGCGCCGCGCCGAAGTGGTCGACAAGCTGGCCGAGGCGGAAGCGCGCTGGATGGAAGCGGGCGAGGCGATGGAGGCCGCGTAAGCCGCTCCCCCGTTCGCACTGAGCGACGTCGAAGTGCAGGGAGGGATTCCCGTGGGCTTCGACTTCGCTCAGGCTGAACGGGAGTTGGGGCCGAGCCAACAACCCAGGCCTGTTCCCCGGCGAAGGCCGGGGTCCAATTCCCGCTAAGCCGGTGGCGCGCTAGCCGGGGCATGGGAGGAAAAACCACCCCACCCTCGACAATCCACCGCCACTGGACCCCGGCCTTCGCCGGGGTACGCTCGGTAATTAGGCTTACGCTTCTTCCGAACCTTCGGCGGCGGCGCCATCGGCCGGATTCTCGATCCACGCCTCGACCTCGCCGGTCAGCTTCAGGGTCAGCGGGCGGCCGTGACGGTCGACCTTCTTGCCCAGCGCGACGCGAATCCAGCCTTCGGAAATGCAATATTCCTCGACATCGCGGCGCTCATTGCCCTTGAAGCGGATGCCGACCCCACGCGAGAGGAGGTCCTGGTCGAAATAGGGGCTGTCCGGGTTGGTGGACAGGCGATCGGGAACGGTATCGGTCATACCCCGCGCCTTAACGCCGAGTCGGGCATGCTGCCAAGAAAAAGCGGCGCCGGAATGATCCGACGCCGCCCTTGCGATCAGTTACAGACCCGCACCTGGACATTGCGGCCCCAATAGGGGTCCCAGCGCCAGTCGTTCCAGCAGCGCGGCCGATAATCCTGATACTCATAGACCACCGGCGGGGGCGGCGGCGCGTAATAGGGATCATAGCCGCGATCATAATAATAATTGCGATCGATATAGCGGGGACGGTTGCTGCTCGCGATGGCCGCACCGACACCCAGCCCGACGATGCCGCCGAGCAGCGCGCTCGCCACCGCATCGCCGCCGCGATCACGGTGATAATAGCCGCCCCAGCCACGGCCCCAACGCTGGGCCTCGGCGGGGGCCGCCGCGGTCAGCGCGGTCGCCGCCAGAGCGACGCCCAACCCCATTTTCTTCAAAACTCCGTTCATACCGAACCTCCGATCCTGACACGCCCGGTCCGCTGATGGCAAAAACGCGCACGCGGCGTCCGTGTTGCCTTCCCTGCCACTATCGGGCTGAATGGACATGGAATGTGGTGTTTAGTCGAGGTTCATGAGGGAGGCGCGGAGATGGCCTATTGGCTGCTGAAGTCGGAAGCCGACAGCTATGGCTGGGACGATCTGGTCCGTGACGGGCGAACCGAGTGGGACGGCGTGCGCAATGCCGCCGCCGCCAAGCATCTGCGCGGCATGACACCGGGCGATTCGGCGCTGTTCTATCATAGCGGCAAGGACAAGGCGGCGGTCGGCATCGTGACCATCACCCGTGCCGCCCGGCCCGATGGCGATGCTGGCCGCTGGGTTTCGGTCGAGGTTGCGGCCGACCGCCCGCTACCCCGCCCGGTGACGCTGGCGGCGATGAAAGCGGAAGCGACGCTCGCCGAGCTGCCGATGCTCCGCCAATCGCGGCTGTCGGTATCGCCGGTCGGTGACGCCGAATGGGCGGCGCTGATGGCGATGGCCGGGCTCTAGAGAAGGATGACATGAGCTGGAATCGTCATTGCGAGCGTAGCGAAGCAATCCAGAGCGTCTTGCCCGGACACTGGATTGCTTCGCTACGCTCGCAATGACGGATTGGGTCAAACTGATGTCATCCCGCGCTAAATCCTCCCCATCCGCGATGGGGAGGGGGACCATCCGAAGGATGGTGGAGGGGCAGCGCAGCGAGAGCTCTCAGCCGAGGCTATAGGCGTAATCGGCCGCCTCGCGCACCTGGTCGGGCGTCGGGCGCACGCCGGTATACAGGATGAACTGCTCCAGCGCCTGAATCGTCGCGACCTGGGTGCCGGTAATCACCCGCTTGCCCAAATCCCGCGCGACCGACAGGAAGCGTGTCTCCGGCGGATATTGCACCACGTCGAACGCGATCTCGGCCTGCGCGATCATCGTCTGGGGAAAGGCGAGCTGGTCCTCGTCGCCGCCGGTCATGCCGATCGGCGTGACGTTGATGAGCAGCGGCGCGCCCTTGCCCAGTTCGCTCGCCCACGCAAAACCGTAAAGCGCGGCGAGCGGCCGACCGACGGTCTCATTGCGCGCAACGATGGTGCCGGTCGCAAAGCCCGAATCGCGAAGCGCCGCCGCCACCGCCTTGGCCATCCCGCCCGAGCCGCGCAGGACGAAGGGCGTGGCCGGGTCGATATCGGCGATCAGTTCGACGACCGCCGCATAGTCCGTGTTGTAGCCGGTCAGCCGCCCATCATCATTGACGATGGTGTTGACGCTGTCGATCGCCGCCGCCGACCCCGCCAGACCGTCGAGCAGCGGGATCACCGCTTCCTTGAACGGCATCGAAATCGCGCAGCCACGGATGTTGAGCGCCCGGATACCCCCGACCGCGCCGGGCAGATCGGTCGTGCTGAACGATTTGTAGACATAGTCGAGCCCGGTCAGCTCATAGAGCCGGTTGTGGAAACGCGACCCGAAATTGCCGGGCCGCGCCGACAGCGACATGCACAGCCGCGTATCGCGACCGATGGGAGGTTTGCCAGTCATGACCGGGGGGATAGCCCAGCCGCGCGACGGACGCACCCCCTGGTGGAAGGCCGATCAGCCCCGCATCTCGTCCGCGATCCGGCGGACCAGGGCGGCGGCGGGCATGGCGCGGGCGAGCGGCGCGCCCTGCCCCGCCCATTGCGCGCCATACCCCGCCTCACCCCGCGCCTTGGCGGCGGCGTTGAGCGCCTTTCCCGCATCATAGGCGATCGGATAATCGGGGACAGCGGCTGACAGCCGCTCGCCCAAAGCGGTGAAGCGGTTGGGCAGGCAGCGTGCGGGGCGGCCGGAAATGACGCGGGTCATCACGGTATGCGCGGCCCCCTCGCCCATCAGCGCGGCGCGATAGGCCTGATCCGCCGCACTCTCGGGACAGGCGATGAAGGCGGTCCCGAGCTGCGCCGCCACCGCACCCAGCGCCCGCGCCGCCGACACGCCCGCACCGTCCATGATCCCACCCGCCGCGATCACGGGCAGGCCGATCTGCGTCGCCAGCAACCGGGTCAGCGCCAGCGTGCCCAGCCGATCGTCGCGCGCCTGCGGATCGAACACCCCGCGGTGCCCGCCCGCCTCATAGCCCTGCGCCACCAGCGCATCGATCCCGGCGCGCTCGGCCGCCCGCGCCTCGGCCAGCGAGGTGACACTCGCCAGCAACAGGCATCCGGACTGCTTCAGCGCGGCGATGCGGGGGGCATCGGGCAGGCCGAAGTGAAAGCTGACCTCCGCCGGTTTCGCCGCGACCAGCAGCGCCAGCATCGCATCGTCCTGCGCAAAGCTCTGATAGATGGTGCGCAGCGCTGACGGCGGTGCGGCGTCATATTCGGCAAAGGCAGGGCGAAGCGCGTCGCACCATGCCGCCTCCCGCACCGGATCGGATATGGGCGGCGCATGGACGAAGAGATTGACGTTGAACGGCCGATCGGTCCGCTCACGCGTCTCGGCGATCATCCGCGCCGCAGCGGCCGGATCGCTCGCCCCGAGCGCGATCGCGCCCAGCCCGCCCGCGTCGCTGACCGCCGCCGCCATGGCGGGCGTCGACACCCCCGCCATCGGCGCCTGCAGGATCGGCACGTCCAGGGTCAGGCGGTCGAACATGCCGGGATCAGCGCGGCGCCTTGGCCCCCTCGATAGCGGCCTGGGGATCGACCGAGGGCGCGCCCTTGGCGGGCGTGCCGGTATTGGCGATCGATCCGGTGTCACCGCGCGGATCATCCTCGACCTTCTTGACCGCCGCATCCGCGCCGTTGGCGGGCGCGTCGCCGGCCGCCGGTTCCGCCTTGGCGGCAGGGGCGGCGGGCAGCGGCAGATTCGATCCTTGCTGGTTCAGATACAGGATCACGTTGGCGCGGTCCTGCGGATTGGAGAGCCCGGCAAAGGTCATCTTGGTGCCGGGCGCGAATTTGCGGGGGCTGGTCAGCCACGCATTCATCTTGTCCCAATCCCATTTGCCGCCGACCGCCTTCAGCGCGTCGGAGAAGGCGAAGCCCGCCTTACCTTGCGCGATCGCCTCGCCCATGGTGGCATAGAGATTGGGCCCGATGCCGTTCGCGCCGCCCTGGTTGATGGTGTGGCACGCGGCGCATTTCTTGAAGACCTCGGCCCCCTTGGCCGCATCGGCGATCGGCAGCAACGAGGCGATCGGCACGTCGGCGGCACCGCCGCCGGAACCCTCGGCCTCCACGCCCTCGATCGCATAACCCATTTTTTTGGGGCGTTCTTCGTGGAAGATCATGCCGCCGACGATCGAAAGGCCCAATGCCGTGCCTGCCGCACCCAGCACCCATCCCGCGATCGTATTGGTCTTTAGGTCCATCGCTTTTCGCTGCCCCGCCAATATCTCTCCTGAACCCGGACCTTAGGTGCGGCTTTCGCGGACGGCAAGTTCTGCTTCCCTTGATCGCATGGCCCCACCGCTTTACGCCGCGTCGCCATGGAAAATTACGCCGCCCCCGCCCGCCCCATCGTCGAGGCGATGACGAACGCCGCGCTGGCCGAGCCGCATCGCGCCGTCGCCTTTCAGGGCGCCCCCGGTGCCAACAGCCATGTGGCGGCGACCGAGGTGTTTCCGGACGGCCTGCCGCTCCCTTGTTTCGATTTCGCCGACGCGTTGGATGCGGTGAAGAACGGCCATGTCGACCGCGCGATCATCCCGATCGAAAATTCGCTGCATGGGCGCGTCGCCGACATCCATTTCCTGCTGCCCGAATCCGGGCTGGTGATCGTCGGCGAGCATTTCCTGTCGATCCGCCACGCCCTGATGGCGACCGGCGGGCGCGACGAACTTGTCGAGGCGATGAGCCACCCGCAGGCATTGGGCCAATGCCGCCACTGGCTTCGCGCCCATGGCATCCGCCCGATCGCCTATGCCGATACGGCGGGTGCCGCGGCGCGGGTGGCGGAGATGGGCGATCCCCGCATCGCCGCACTCGCCCCGCCGCGCGCCGCCCAACTCTATGGCCTGAACCTGCTGGCCGAGGATATTTCGGACGGCGAGCGCAACATGACCCGCTTCGTCGTGCTGGCGCGCGGCAGCCAGCCGCCGGTCGGCGACGGCCCGTGGATGACCAGCCTGATCTTCGAGGTGAAGAATATCCCCGCCGCGCTTTACAAGGCGATGGGCGGGTTCGCGACCAACGGCGTCAACATGACCAAGCTGGAAAGCTATCAGCGCGGCGGCAGTTTTGCGGCGACGGAATTTTATTGCGACGTGGTGGGCCGCCCCGGCGAACCGGCCTTCGACCGCGCGATCGAGGAACTGGGGTTCCACAGCAAATGGGTGCGGATGCTGGGGACCTACGCGCAGGCGCGGCAGCGGGGGTAGCTTATTCCTCCCCTGCAAGGGGAGGTGGCAGGCCGGAGGCCTGACGGAGGGGTGTCAACGCCAGCAAGGAGGCCCCTCCACCACCGGGCTACGCCCGGCGGCCCCCTCCCCAAGCAAAACTTGGGGAGGAACATCAGGCTGCCCATTCCTTCAACAGCGTATGCGCGATCGCATAGGCTGGCGGCACCCCGAAACGCGAGGCATCCCCCGCCAACGCCGCGCGAACCTCGTCGCGGGACACCCAGATCGCGTCCTCCAACTCGGTCGTGTCGATGGTCAGCCGATCGTCGAGCGCGGTCGCGACGCACGCGATCATCAGCGACGAGGGGAACGGCCAGGGCTGGCTTGCGATATAGCGCACGTCGCACACCCGGACGCCCGCTTCCTCGAACAATTCGCGCGCGACCGCTTCCTCGACCGATTCGCCGGGCTCCAGAAACCCCGCCAGCGCCGAATAGCGCCCCGGCGGAAAGGCGGGCTGGCGGCCCAGCAGCGCACGGCCGTCATGCTCGGCGATCATGATGACGACCGGATCGACGCGCGGGAAATGCTCGGTGCCGCATGCGGGGCAACGCCGCCCCCAGCCCGCCCGGAACGGCTGCGTCGCCGCACCACATTTCGCGCAAAAGCCATGGCGCGCATGCCAGTCGATCACCGAGCGCGCCGCCGCATAGGTCGCCGCCTCACCCGCTTCCAGCGCGTGGAGCCCGGCGATCATCTCGGACGAGCGGCCCACCGCCGCTTCGCCGGTCAGCCGCGCGAAATGCGGCACCCCGTCCTCGAACCCGAGCAGGACATGCTCCTCCGGCACCGCGCCCGGCGGAATCGCGGTCCAGCCCAGCCGTCCATCCGCCATCTCCGGCTGATAGTCGTTCAGCACCAGCAGCCGCGCCGCCGGATCGGCCAGTGCCGCCGCAAAACCCGCCGGATCGTGGCGCAGCGGGTCGGCGCGGTCGAGCCGCCCGCCGGTAAAGCCGATCCCCGTCACTTCGCCATCCGCCCCAGGTCCTGATACAGCGCCGCCGCCAGATCGCGACGCAGCGGATAGCGATCGGCCGGGAAGTAATTGACCATCACGACCCCGCGCATATGCCGGGTCGGGTCGACATAGGCGATCGTGCCCGCCGCCCCGCCCCAGCCATAGGTGCCCTTGCCCGGCCCGCCCGGCGTATCGGCCAGCGTCACCGATCCCCCTGCGCCAAAGCCGGTCGGCACCTCGCCGCCGCTGCCCCCGGTCGCGCCCGATACGGAACCATAGGTAACCCCGGCGGGCAGCAGGTTCGACATGGCGAGCCGCACCGTTTCGGGCTTCATCACCCGAACGCCGTCCACTTCGCCGCCATTCTGGAGCATCTGGAGGAAGCGGTCATAATCGCGCGCCGACATGACCAGCCCCGCGCCACCATAAGGAAAGCTGGGCGCCTGGCGGAAGACCGAGGTCGCCGCCGGATCGATCGGCACCATCTGGTCCCCCAGGAAGGTATAGTTGCTGACCAGCCGGTTCGCGGCGCTGGCGGGCACCTGCCAATAGCTGTTATTCATCTTCAGCGGGGTGAAGAGCCGGGTCTGGACGAACCGTTCGAACGGCATGCCGGACACCTTCTCGACCACCGCCGCCAACACGTCGAGGCCGATCGAATAGCTCCACTTGGTCCCTGGCTCGGCGATCAGCGGCAGGGTGGCGACGCGTTCGGCGAATTGCTGGAGCGTGGCGGGACGGGTCGGCCGGACCGACGCCTCGACCTGCGCATTGGCGGCAAAGGGCACGATGCCCAGCCGCTCATATTCCTTCAGCAACGGCCCCTTGGTCGTGATGCTGTAGCCCAGGCCCGCCGTATGGGTCATCAGGTTGCGGATGGTGATCGGCCGGGTCGCCGGGCGGCTGTCGAGCGAGGCCTGCGGGTCGGTCAGCACTCGCATCCGCTTATAGGCCGGGTAGATATCGGACAGCGGCTGATCGAGTTTCAGCTTGCCCTCCTCGATCAGGATCATCGCGGCCATGGCGGTGATCGGCTTGGTCATCGAATAGACGCGCCACAAACTATCCGGCCCGACGGCGGGGGCGTTGGGCTCGATGCCGGTACGCCCGGCCGAGACGAAGACGGTCGGCTGGCCCTGCATACCGATCGCCGCGACGATGCCCGGCATCTTGCCGGTGCGGACATAGGTATCGAACAGCGCCTGGGTCGCGGGCAGCCGCACGGCGCTGGCCTGCACGCTGGGTCGCGCGACCTGGGCCGGGGCGGCGGCTCCCAACAAGGTCAGCATCACCCCGCCCGTCATCATCACTCGGCGCATCATCGGCATCAGGCCCTTTTCAAACGATCGGCTGCCCGCGCGAACAGTGTGGGCAGGCCCGCGGTTCCCAGATCGGCAATGGGCCACCATTCGCCCGCCGCCGAATCATCCGGCTCGCCCTCTGCCCTTGCGAGCGCCAATTCCAGTTCGAAATGCGTAAAGCCATGCACGACCGTCTCGTTGAGCATCGTCCATGGTCCCTTGCCCGGCGCATCGGCCAGCCCCGGCCGGTCATCCGTCCAAGGCCCGGTGGGCAGCGCGCGCATCCCGCCCAGCAACCCCTTGTCCGGGCGGCGGACCAGCCAGACCTTCCCCGCCCGTTCGATCCAGAAGACGGTGCCGTGGCGATAGGGCCGTTTCTTCTTGGGGGCCTTGGCGGGCAGCGTGTCGGCGATCCCCTCGGCCCGCGCGCGACAGTCCACCGCGATCGGGCAGAGCAGGCATTGCGGCTTCTTCACGGTGCAGATGGACGAGCCCAGGTCCATCATCGCCTGGGCAAAGTCGCCCGCACGCGCATCAGGCGTGATGCGGTCGGTCGCCTCGCGGATGGCGGGCCGCGCGGCGGGCAGCGGGGTCCGGATCGCGAACAGCCGCGCGACGACCCGCTCGACATTGGCGTCCACCACCACCGCCCGCTCGCCGAACGCGATCGCCGCCACCGCCGCCGCCGTATAGGCCCCCAGCCCCGGCAGGTCGCGCAACGCCGCCTCGGTCAACGGAAAGCGGCCATCATGCTCGGCGACCACCGCGCGCGCCGCCTTCACCAGATTGCGGGCCCGCGCATAATAACCAAGCCCCGCCCAGGCGGCCATGATGTCCGCGTCCGACGCCGCCGCCAGGCTGGCCACGTCGGGCCAACGCTCCGTCCAGGCGGTGAAGCGCGGAGTCACCGCCGCCACCGTCGTCTGTTGCAGCATCACCTCGGACAGCCAGACCCGATACGGATCGGGCGTCTCCCCCGGCTTCGCCCGCCAAGGCAGGTCGCGGGCATGACGGTCGTACCAGGCGAGCAGCCGGGCGGCAGGATTATCGGGCGATGATGAAAGCTTGGCGTCCACCCGCCCGCTATGGCATGGGGACGGATATGAGCAAGCGCGTCCGCGCCCCCCAGGAGCCGCCCCCCCGTTCCAACCGCCCCCGCGCGGTGTCCGAACTGCTGCCCGCCATCGGCGGCGCGGCCTTTCGCCGTTTCGGTTTCGTGCAGAGCGCCATCGTCAGCCGCTGGCCCGATATCGTCGGCCCCCGCCTGTCGACCGCCAGCGCGCCCGAATCGATCCGCTTTCCGCAGGGCGAGAAGCAGAATGGCGTGCTGACCCTGGTCGTGCGCGGCGCGCACGCGCCGATGATGCAGCATATCGCGCCCGAGATCATCGAGCGGGTGAATCGCTTCTTCGGCTATCCGGCGGTCGCGCGGTTGCAGATCCGCCAGGGCGAACTGCCGATGGCCGCCCCCAAGCGCGCCGCGCCGCCCAAGCCGCAGCCGGTGCCGCCGGAGATGGGCGACGGTCTGCGCCAGATCGCCGATCCGGAGCTTCGCGCCGTGCTCGAATCGCTTGCCGCAGGCGTCGCTGCGACGCGCGGCCTTCCCAAGGTGTCGTGATGCGTCTTTTCCTGTCGCTGGCCGCGCTCGGCCCTGTGCTGGGCCTCGCCCTGTCCGCCAGCTCGGCCGATGCCGCGCAAGCCCAGCGCAAGGGCGTGAACTGGGCGACCCATATCACCCAGACGCCCGCCGGGGCCTATGTCATCGGCAATCCGGCGGCGCGGGTGAAGCTGGTCGAATATGTCAGCTATACCTGCCCGCACTGCGCCGACTTCACCACCCAGTCGGCCCCGGTGCTGAAGGATCAGATGGTGCGGTCGGGTTCGACCAGCATCGAGATTCGCCATTATATCCGCGACCGGCTCGATCTGGCCGCCGCGCTGATCGCGCGGTGCGGCGGGGCGGCCACGTTCGCACGCCTGAACGACACGATCTTCGCGCAGCAGCGCGACTGGCTGAAGCGTGGCATGGAGTTCGATCAGGCCAATGCCCAGCGGATCGGCGCCTATCCCCCCGCCGCCCAGATGCGCGCCGAGGCCGATGGGTCGGGGCTGACCACAATCGGCAAGAGCGCCGGGCTGACCGAGGCGCAGATCACCGCCTGCCTTTCCGACCGCGTCGCGACCGACCGGATCATCGCGATGACCACGGCGGCGCCCGATACGATCGAGGGCACGCCCGGCTTCTTCATCAACGGCAAGCAGGCGATGGGCGTCTTCACCTGGGAAAAGCTGCTGCCCCTGTTGCGCGCTAGCGGCGCCCGCTAATCCCTTCTTTTTCCTCGGAGCATATGTCGATGAAGTCTCGCCTTCTCCTCCTCGCCCTTCCGCTCGCGCTCGCCGCCTGCGGTGGCGGCAATGGCGACGCGAACAGCACCGCCCCGGCCGCCTCACCGCTGCCCGCCGTGCCTGCGCCTGCGGGCCAGGACTGGACCCAGGTGGTTCACCGGACGGCCGAGGGCTTTGTGATGGGCAACCCCAATGCCCCGATCAAGCTGGTCGAATATGGCTCGCGCCTGTGCCCCGCCTGCGGTGCCTTCGCACGCGAGGGCTATGAGCCGCTGGTCAATACTTACGTGAAGTCGGGCAAGGTCAGCTGGGAATTCCGCGAATTCCTGATCCACGGTGCGCCCGACCTTCCCCCGGCGCTGCTCGGCGTCTGCGCGGGCGAGGCGACCTTCTTCCCGATCCTGGAGCAGATGTACCAGTCGCAGCAGGGCTTCAACGACAAGCTGATGAAGATGAGCCCCGAGCAGCAAAAGGCGCTTCAGACCGCCAAGCCGGTCGACGTCATCAAGGCGCTGGCCGACCAGATGGACCTCATCAACTTCATCAAGCAGCGCGGCATCCCCGAAGCCAAGGCGCGCCAGTGCCTGAGCGACATGAAGGAAATCGACCGCCTGACCAAGCAAACCCAGGATCGCGGTGCCGACGGCACGGTGACGGGCACGCCGACCTTCATCCTGAACGGCAAGCCGCTCAAGGGCGCGATCAGCTGGACGGACGTCCAGGCCGCGCTGAAGAACGCGGGCGCGTAAGCGCTTCGGTTTCGGACCGGGACAAGGCGGTCGGACGAAGGTCCGGCCGCCTTTTTTCATGCCTGCGCTGCCCGAGGGAGTCCGAAACGCTATCATGTCCCAGCGTCATTGCGAGCACAGCGAAGCAATCCAGAGCGTCCTGCCCGGACACTGGATTGCTTCGCTACGCTCGCAATGACGGCGAATTGATACGCCTCTGCGCCCAATTCGCTCACACCGAGCCAGGTCAAAGCCCCCCAACCAACCAGGCCCCGCAATTCCCGTAGCATAGGCTGAACGGAGGGCGGTGAGGCAGAACGAAAAAGGGCCCGAGGATCGCTCCCCAGGCCCTTCTTTCTTGGCTGTGCCGCAAGGACAGGCCAGTCCGGTTCCCGGCGGGTCGCCCCGCCGGTCCCCAGGTCCGACTTAGAAGTCCATGCCGCCCATGCCGCCCATGCCACCACCGGCGGGCATGGCGGGCTTGTCTTCGGGCAGCTCGGCCACGGTGGCTTCCGTGGTGATGAGCAGGCCTGCGACCGACGCCGCGTTCTGGAGCGCGGTGCGCACGACCTTGGTCGGGTCGATGACGCCAGCCTGGACCAGGTTCTCGTACGTGTCGGTCGACGCGTTGAAGCCGAACGAGGTGTCGTTTTGGTCGAGCAGCTTGCCCGACACGACCGCACCGTCATGACCGGCGTTCTGAGCGATCTGGCGAACCAGCGCGGTCAGCGACTTGCGAACGATGTCGATACCACGGGTCTGGTCGTCGTTGACGCCCTTGACGCCGTCCAGCGCCTTGGTCGCGTACAGCAGCGCCGTACCACCGCCGGGGACGATGCCCTCTTCGACGGCCGCGCGGGTCGCGTGCAGTGCGTCGTCGACGCGGTCCTTGCGCTCCTTGACCTCGACTTCGGTCGCACCGCCGACCTTGATCACGGCGACGCCGCCAGCGAGCTTGGCCAGACGCTCCTGGAGCTTCTCGCGGTCGTAATCGCTGGTGGTGTTCTCGATCTGCGCACGGATCGCCTCGGTGCGGCCCTTGATCGCTTCGGCATCACCCGCGCCATCGACGATGGTGGTGTTGTCCTTGTCGATCGTGACGCGCTTGGCGGTGCCCAGCATGCCGACGGTGACGGTCTCGAGCTTGATGCCCAGGTCTTCCGAGATCAGCTCGCCCGCGGTCAGGATGGCGATGTCTTCCAGCATCGCCTTGCGACGATCGCCGAAGCCCGGTGCCTTGACCGCTGCGACCTTCAGGCCGCCGCGCAGCTTGTTGACGACGAGCGTGGCCAGAGCCTCGCCCTCGATGTCCTCAGCGATGATGAGCAGCGGACGGCCCGACTGGACGACGGCTTCCAGGATCGGGAGCATCGCCTGCAGGTTCGACAGCTTCTTCTCGTGGATCAGGATGTACGGATCGTTCAGTTCGACCGTCATCTTTTCCGGGTTGGTGATGAAGTAGGGCGACAGATAGCCGCGGTCGAACTGCATACCCTCGACGACGTCGAGCTCGAAATCGAGACCCTTCGCTTCCTCAACGGTGATGACGCCTTCCTTGCCGACCTTTTCCATGGCTTCGGCGATCTTCTCGCCGACTTCACGGTCGCCATTGGCCGAGATGATGCCGACCTGCGCCACTTCCGACGAACCCGAGACGGGCTTCGAGCGGGCCTTGATGTCCTCGACGACCTTGGTGACGGCGATGTCGATGCCGCGCTTCAGGTCCATCGGGTTCATGCCGGCCGCGACCGACTTCATGCCCTCGCGGACGATCGCCTGGGCCAGGACGGTCGCGGTGGTGGTGCCGTCACCGGCGATGTCGTTGGTCTTCGACGCCACTTCGCGCACCATCTGGGCGCCCATATTCTCGAACTTGTCCTTCAGTTCGATTTCCTTGGCGACCGAAACGCCGTCCTTGGTGATGCGCGGGGCACCGAACGACTTGTCGATCACGACGTTGCGGCCCTTCGGCCCCAGCGTGACCTTGACGGCATCGGCGAGGATGTCGACGCCCTTCAGAATGCGCTCACGCGCGTCGCGCGAAAACTTGACTTCCTTGGCTGCCATGGTGGCTACCCTTTCGATCTGGAATTGTCAGAAAAACGGGAGAAGGATCAGTCTCAGCCGATGATGCCGAGAATATCCGATTCCTTCATGATGAGCAGGTCTTCACCGTTCACCTTGACCTCGGTGCCCGACCACTTGCCGAACAGAATGCGGTCGCCCGCCTTCACGTCCAGCGGCGTGACCTTGCCGTCTTCGGCCTTCGCGCCCGAACCGGCGGCGACGACTTCGCCCTCCTGGGGCTTTTCCTTGGCGGTATCCGGGATGATGATCCCGCCAGCCGTCTTTTCCTCGGCCTCGACGCGACGGACGAGAACGCGGTCGTGCAACGGACGAAAGTTCATTGCCATGTCCCTTTAATCTGGCGTGTTACACTTTTCTGGCACTCGAGCCATGCGAGTGCCAACGCCCCGGATATGTGAACGGGCATTCAGGCCGTCAACGCCTACCCCGAAAAAATTTCGACGGAGCGTGCTGCTCGTGGGAACAAAATCCGGGTGCCTTGGCACGCGTATTGGCGCGATAACACGGACCATTGCCGAGCATTCGCCGCTGGGCTAGCGATAGGGGATGACCGACGCCCGCGCCGACGCGCTTCCGCCCGCCTCCCCGCTCGACCAGGATTTCAGCCGACCGGGGCGCAAGCCCGGACGGCGCAGCGGCTGGCGGCTGGTACGCGGCGCCTGGCGGCTGCTGGTCGGCATCAAGGATTTCCTGGTGCTGGCCGCGATGCTGCTGTTCTTCGGCCTGATCTTCGCCGCGCTCAATGCCCGGCCGGGGACCAAGGCGATCACCGACGGCGCATTGCTGCTCAAGCTGGACGGCCCGATCGTCGAGCAGCCCGAGACGGTCGCGCCGCTCGCGCTGTTGTCGGGGCGCAGCGTGCCGCATGAATATCGCCTCCGCGACGTGGTCCGCGCGATCGACTCGGCCAAGGACGACAGCCGGGTCAAGGTGCTGGTCCTCGACCTCGATGCGTTCGGCGGCGCTTATCCGGCGATGCTTCAGGAAGTCGGCGACGCGATCGCGCGCTTCCGCAAGGGCGGCAAGCCGGTGCTGGCCTATGCCACCGCCTATACCGACGGCGCCTATCGCCTGGCCGCCAACGCCAGCGAAATCTGGCTTAATCCGCTGGGCGGCACGCTGTTCGCCGGACCGGGCGGTAACCAGCTCTATTACAAGGGGCTGATCGACAAGCTGGGCGTGACGACCCATGTCTACCGCGTCGGCAAGTTCAAATCCTTCGTCGAACCCTATATCCGCACCGACCAGAGCCCCGATGCACGCGCCGCCGCGCAGGCGCTCTACGGTTCGCTCTTCGCCCAGTGGCGCGAGGCGGTGGCCAAGGCACGACCCAAGGCGCAGATCGACAGCTTCCTGACCCAGCCCGACCGCGCCGTGCTGGCCGCGAACGGCAGCATCGCCGACGCGAACCTGAAGGCCGGGCTGGTCGACAAGCTGGGTGACAAGCTCGCCTTCGGCAAGCGCGTCGCGGAGATCGCAGGCACCGAGGCGAACAAGCCCGCAGGCTCTTTCCGCACCATCTCCTACGCCTCCTGGGTGCGCGCCAACCCGCTGCCGACCAAGGGCGATGCGATCGGCGTGCTGACCATCGCGGGCAATATCGTCGACGGCGAAGCGGGGCCCGGCACGGCAGCGGGCGAGACGGTGTCCAAGGCGCTGCTCGACGGCCTCGCCAAGAAGAATTTGAAGGCGCTGGTGGTGCGCGTCGATTCGCCGGGCGGGTCGGTGCTGGCATCCGAACAGATCCGCCAGGCGATCCTGGAGGCCAAGCGGCAGAAGCTGCCCGTGATCGTCTCGATGGGCGGACTGGCCGCCTCGGGCGGTTACTGGGTGTCCACCCCCGCCGACCTGATCTTTGCCGAGCCCGGTACGATCACCGGTTCGATCGGCATCTTCGGCCTGATCCCCTCGTTCGAGAATACGCTCGCCAAGATCGGCGTGACCACCGACGGGGTGAAGACCACGCCGCTGACCGGTCAGCCCGACATACTGGGCGGCTTTACCCCGATGCTCGACACCATCCTCCAGGCGGGGATTGAGAATGGCTATCGCCAGTTCCTGACCCGCGTCGCCCAGTCGCGCCACATGACGGTCGAAAAGGTCGACACCATCGCGCAAGGGCGCGTGTGGGACGGCGGCACCGCGCGGCAGATCGGGCTGGTCGATCGCTTCGGCAATCTGTCCGACGCCATCGCCGAGGCCGCCCGCCGCGCCAAGCTGGACCCGGCCAAGATCCATGCCGAATATCTGGAGAAGAAGCCCGGCTTTGCGGCGACACTGGTCGAAGGATTCGACAGCGACGATGACAGCCAGCAAGGCGGCGACGTCTTTGCCATCGCGGCGGCCGAGCGTCGTGCGGTCGCGGCGCGCGCGCTGGGCGATGTCGCACGGCTGGCGCGGGGCGGGTCGGTCCAGGCACGCTGCCTGGAATGCGGCGCGCTGGGGCCGTTGGCGACGGCCGACGATCAGCGGCTGCTCGACCTGCTGATCGCGCGACTGGGGCTGTAAGCGACGTGAAAGCGCGGGCGCGCCCTGCCCCCGCAATGACGGTTCCGCCTTATCCCATGATGCGGTAGGCAGGCCCCCGATTCAGGAGACGCAGCCCCATGATAGCCATTCGCGCCGCCCGCCCCGATGACGCCGCCGCCATCGCCGCCATCTATGCGCCGCATGTGCTGGCCGGTGTCGTGTCGTTCGAGACCCAGGCGCCCGACGCCGACACGATGCGCGCGCGGATGGAGGGGGCGGACGGCCTCTATCCCTGGATCGTCGCGACACTGGCCGATGAAGAGGGCCAGGAGGAAGGCGTGATCGGCTATGCCTATGCCGCGCGCTTCCGGGAACGCGAGGCGTATCGCTGGGTGGTGGAGACGACCATCTATGTTGCCGACGTATCGCAGCGGGCGGGCGTCGGGCGGCTGCTCTATGAGGCGCTGGTCGACACGCTGACCGCGCAAGGCTTCACCCAGGCGATGGGCGTGATCGCGCTGCCCAATGACGGCTCGATCAAGCTGCACGAAGCGGTCGGCTTCCGCCGCGCGGGCGTCTTTCGCGAGGTCGGCCACAAACATGGCCGCTGGATCGACGTCGGGTATTGGCAGCGCGAACTGGCCGAACCCGCCCCCCACCCCGCCGAGCCGAAACGCTTCGCCGATGTCGGCGTCGTCCGCGATCCGGTGGCGGTGAAGCATCGGTAAAGCTGCCAGGAGGACGGAAGTATGTCTTGGCTTCTGGCTCTGTCCTTGGCGACTCCTCTCTCACCGGCCGAGAGTCGCGCGATTTCCCTATGCGCGCCATGGATAGGTCCCCATGTCGGCTCAAACCAATCAGGTCGCGTCCGGCCTATTCCGTCCGAAGGGCTTTGCTATGACGGGGCGATCGATCAAAAGGGCGGATTGCAATTCATCGCCTTATTGAAAGCGGTTCCCAAATCGCATCGTCCCATCGTTGTCATTCGATCACGGGGTGGCGATGTGAAGATCGGTCTGAATATGGCGGATGCGGTCCTGGCGCGCCGGGCGACCGTGATCGCCTATGATTACTGTATTTCCAGTTGCGCTAATTATATCTTCGGGGGTGCCGCGCGACGCGTCGTCTTTCACGACGCCATTCTGGGCTTTCATGGCGGTGCGACCTATATCCCCCGCGAAGACATCCTGGCCGATTTCAAAAAGGCTGGCGTTGCAAACCCCGTCGAGGCGACACGCAACGCCTTGGTCGATTTGAACCGAACGATCTACCGGCAAAACCGATTCTTGAAGGCGGCAGGAATCGACACCCACTTTTTCCAATGGGTCGATGCGTTCAACCATCTGCCTGAAGAACGACGCAAGGCGATTTGCGGAGAGGAGGCAGATTTTTTCGTTTTTTCTTCCGCCTTTCTGAAATCCTATGGGTTTTCCATCGCCGTGAATGAAGGGCCTCATTCACCCACCGAACTCAAAACGGCCTTGAAAGGAATCAAGGCACCTTCGTCGATCGCTTGCTATGTGGGGATCGAGCATCGCACGCTATGACTCCTACCGTCGTGAATGTCTGGGCAACGGACAGACTTCACCTATCACAGCTGTCTATCCTCCCTCCTTTCCACACCATACCAATCTAAGGCTTGGCTTTGCCCGCCCGCTTTGGCTAACGCCGTGGATGAAGCCCCCACCGGGCACGCGCAAGGAAGGAACAGGCATCATGGCTGCTGACTGGTCGACGATCGAATCGCTCCCGCAGACCCCGCTTCTCGATCTTTTCGCGAATGATCCCAACCGGCTGGCGTCGCTCAGCCTGGACGTGGCGGGTATCCATTTCGACTGGTCGAAGACCCATCTGACGCCGGAGGCCGTTGCCGCCTTTGCCGAACTCGCCAAGGCGAGCGGCCTGGCTGCCAAGCGCGATGCGCTGTTCGGCGGCGAGGTCGTCAACGTCACCGAGGGCCGCGCGGTCGAGCACACCGCCGAACGCGGCGAAGGCAAGGCCGAGAGCGTCGCCACCGCCCGCCAGTCGCACGCCCGGATGCGCGCGCTGATCGACGCGATCGAGGCCGAGGCTTTGGGGCCGATCCGCCATGTCCTGCACATCGGCATCGGCGGCTCGGCGCTGGGCCCGCACCTGCTGGTCGATGCGCTGGGGCGCGACACCGACCGCTATGACGTGGCGATCGTGTCGAACGTCGACGGCGTCGCGCTGGAGGAGGTGTTCAAGCGCTTCGACCCCGCCGCCACCCTGCTGGTCGTCGCGTCCAAGACCTTCACCACCACCGAGACGATGCTGAACGCCACCTCGGCGCTGCAGTGGATGACCGAGCACGGCGTCGAGGACCCTTATGGCCGCGTCATCGCGCTGACCGCCAACCCGGACAAGGCGGTCGAATGGGGCGTGGACGAGACCCGCATCCTGCCCTTCGCCGAGTCGGTCGGCGGGCGTTATTCGCTCTGGTCGACCATCGGCTTTCCCGCCGCACTGGGCTTGGGCTGGGACGCGTTCGAGGAACTGCTGGAGGGCGCGGCCGAGATGGACCGCCATTTCCGCCTGACCGACCTGTCGCAGAATGCGCCCGCGCTCGCTGCCTTTGCCGACCTCTATTACACCCAGGTCCGCCATGCCGAGACGCGCGCGCCCTTCGCCTATGACGAGCGCCTGCGCCTGCTCCCCTCCTATCTCCAGCAGTTGGAGATGGAGTCGAACGGCAAGGGCGTGACCGTCGACGGCCAGCCGGTCGGGCGGCCCACCGCCGCGATCACCTGGGGCGGGGTCGGCACCGATGCCCAGCATGCGGTGTTCCAGCTGCTCCACCAGGGCACGCATCTCGTCCCCGTCGAGTTCATCGCGGTGATCGAGCCGGGCGACGTGCTGAGCGACGACCATCACCGCCAGCTGCTGCTCAACGCCTTTGCGCAGGGGGCCGCACTGATGAAGGGCAAGAAGACCGATGACCCCGCGCGCAGCTATTCGGGCGATCGTCCGTCCTCGACCATCCTGCTCGACACGCTCGACCCGCGCACGTTGGGCGCGCTGATCGCCTTTTACGAGCACCGGGTCTTCGTGAACGGCGTGATCCTGGGCATCAACAGCTTCGACCAGTTCGGTGTCGAGCTGGGCAAGGAAATGGCCAAGGCGGCGGATCAGGGCGGGCAATCGTTCGATCCTTCGACCGAAGACCTGATCCAGCGGGCGTTTGGGGCGTAAAAAATCCTCCCCTGTAAGGGTAGGTGGCAGGGCGTAGCCCTGACGGAGGGGTGTCACCGCTGGCGGCCATGCCCCTCCACCACGCCCTGCGGGCGCGGTCCCCCTCCCCCAAGCGCAGCTTGGGGAGGAATTTGAATTTCCGATCACTGTCAGGGGGACGCTGAACTTGGCTCGGCGTCCCCCGTTATGCTTTTAGGCGGGCACACCGCCTCATTTCCCCGGAGAAACCGATCCCATGGCTGAGTATGACTATGACCTGTTCGTCATCGGCGCGGGATCGGGCGGCACGCGCGCCTCGCGGGTCGCGGCGGCACATGGCGCGCGCGTGGCGGTGGCCGAGGAGTACCGGGTCGGCGGCACCTGCGTCATCCGCGGCTGCGTGCCGAAGAAGCTGCTCGTCTACGGCGCGCATTTCGCCGAGGATCTGAAGGACGCGCGCCGCTTCGGCTGGCAGGTGCCCAGCGACTGCGAGTTTTCGTGGCAGACGCTGCGCGATAATGTCCTGTCGGAAGTCGACCGGCTGAACGGCGCCTATAAGAAGACGCTGGAGAGCCACAATGTCGAGATCATCGACCAGCGCGCCACCGTCACCGGCCCGCACAGCGTCCGCCTGGCCGATGGGACCGAGAAGACCGCCGAACGCATCCTGATCGCGGTCGGCGCGCATCCGGCCGTCCCCTCCTGCCCCGGCCATGAGCATGGCATCACCTCCAACGAGGCGTTCCATCTCGACAACATTCCCAAGCGCGTACTGATCGCGGGCGCGGGCTATATCGCCAACGAGTTTGCGGGCGTCTTCCACCAATTCGGCGCGCACGTCACGCTGATCAACCGCAGCAAGGACATATTGCGCGGATACGACCTGACGATCCGCGACCGGCTGCTCCAGATTTCGATGATGAAGGGGATCGAGTTCCGCTTCGACGCGACCTTCGAGGGCATCGAGAAGATGGACGATGGCTGCCTGAAGGTGTCGATGTCCAATCACGAACCGATCATCGTCGATCTGGTCATGTTCGCAACCGGCCGCCTGCCCAACACGCACGGGCTGGGCCTGGAGACGGCGGGCGTCGAGCTGGACGATCATGGCGCGGTCAAGGTGGACGAGGACAACCGTTCGACCTGCCCCAGCATCTATGCGGTCGGCGACGTGACCAACCGGGTCCAGCTGACCCCCGTCGCCATCCGCGAGGGCCAGGCCTTTGCCGACACCGTGTTCGGCAACAAGCCCACCCGCGTCGATTACGACTGCATCCCGGCGGCCGTCTTCAGCCATCCCCCAATGGCGGGCGTGGGCATGACCGAGGCGCAGGCGCGCCAGACCTTGGGGTCGGTGCAGGTCTATACCTCCGACTTCCGCCCGATGAAGAATGTCCTGGCGGGTCGCGAGGAGCGGTCGCTCTACAAGATGGTGTGCGACGGGGATACCGGCCGGGTGGTCGGGCTGCACATGATCGGCCCCGACGTACCCGAAATCCTTCAGGCGGCCGCGATCGCCGTCAAGGCCGGGCTGACCAAGGCGCAGTTCGACGCCACCGTCGCGCTGCACCCGACCATGGCCGAGGAACTGGTGCTGATGCGCTGATCCCGTATCGCCCTCCCCCAGTCTCCCACTGGTGTCCCACCGGGGGGCAGTCTCGCTCGTTTTGCGACAAATTATGTATCGCGAGAAAAGTTATCGCCATTTAATATCAAGGCCTTAAGGATCACCGAGTCGATCGGCGCCATGCCCCAGGGATTTGAATGGAAGACTGTGATGAGTGAGCCGAGTGTCACCTTCGAACAGGTCATCGCCTTTGCGCAGGCCGCAATGGAGGGCGCGGACGCACTGAACCAGCCGCTGGCGGGCAATCACATCGCCGCCGGGCTGGACCTGCTGCGCGCCGCCTGGGAGAATGCCGAGCGCGCGCGCCCGGCCGCCTGACCCGATCGGTCGCCGTCAGGCGTCGTCCGCCGTCTTGCCATCGTCCAGCGCGGTGGCGCGGCGATGGGCGGGGCGGTCGCTCAACCGGTCGATATAGGCCATGATCCCATCGGTCTTGGGGATCAGCCCGAACTGGGTGAACCACATCAGCTGCGACCCCAAATAGACATCGGCCGCGGTGAAGCGCGCGCCCGCGATGTAAGGATGCTCGGCCACCGCGTCGCCGACCACCGCGACGGCGCGTTCGAAATCGCCATAGCCCGCCATACGCTGCTGCTCCGGGGTGGGGTTCACGCCCATGGCGCGGTTGGTGATCGCGGCCTCCAGTGGCCCGGCCGCGAAGAACATCCAGCGATAATAGCGTGCCCGCTCCTCGGCCAGCGGCGCCAGTTCGGCATCGGGAAACGCCTCGGCCAGATAGGCGCAGATCGCCGCCGTCTCGGTCACCACCTGCCCGCGATGGACGATGGCCGGGACCTTCGCCATCGGGTTGATCGCGCGATATTCGGGGGCGATCATCGTCGTCTCATAATCCAGCACGACCGTATCATAGGCCGCGCCGGTCTCCTCCAGCATCCAGCGGGCGATCCGCCCGCGCGATCGGGGATTGGTGTACAGCGTCAGGTCGGACGTCATGGCATACTCCGTGAGCAGGGATGAAAATGCGAATCATGCCCGGTCGAGATGCCGGTGCAGAAAGGCGATGCTCCGCGCCCAGGCTTGGGTTGCGGCGGCTTTGTCATAGCGCTGGGCCGAGGCATCATTGTTGAAGGCATGGTCGACGCCCGGATAGGTGAAGGCCTCGACCGGCCGCCCCGCCGCCCGGAGCGCCGCGACCCAGGGCTCGCCGATCGCGTTCACTCGCGCATCCTTGCCCGCATAGTGGAGCATCAACGGGCTGTGGACCTTGGCCGCCTCGGCCGGGTTCGGCGCGGGGCCATAATAGGCGACGCCCGCCGCGAGTGCAGGCCCCGCCGCCACCGCCAGCCGGTTGACGAAGGCCCCGCCCCAACAAAAGCCGACCGCGCCGACCCGGCCCGTAGCGCTCTTGTCGGCGGCGGCGTGGGTCATCATCCCGCGCGCCTGGGCCAGTGCCAGATCATAGTCGAGCGTTCCGATCAGCGTCCGCGCCCGATCCTCATCGGCGGGCGTGCCGCCCTGCGGCGCGAGCAGATCGGGGGCGACCGCATGAAACCCGGCCAGCGCGATGCGCCGCGCGACATCCTCGATATGCGGGGTCAGCCCCCTATTCTCATGGATCACCAATACCGTGCCGAGCTGCTGTCGGCTTCCCTTGGGGCGGGCGAGATAGGCGGCAGAGCGCGCGCCTGCCTCCATCCCCTCGCGCCGATCGATCCGCAGCCGCCCGTCATGCGGATCGGTGATCGCGGCGGCCGCCGGACTGGCCGCAATGCCCAGGATCAGCGCTTCGGCCGCCGCCGCCGATCCGGCCAGCACCGTCATCTGGCGCAGCAGGGTGCGCCGATCGTGATGCTCATGGGTGAACGCGTCATAGATTCGGACGGCCTGGTCGCGCAACGAAGCGTCCGGGGGGATATCGGTCATGCGGGCATCCTCCACATGGGCCGCGCGTCCGGCATGACACCGGCATTCTGGTCACGACCCTGGCCAAGAGCATAGTCGGCTGTGGCTCCATAGGATAGGTTGGATCAAACCGACGGGGGAATAGCGACATGATGACGATCATCGCCTGGGCCTTGTTGCAGGCGCAGACCGGCATGGCTCCGGCCGCGGAACCGCCCCCGCCGCCGCCGCCACTGCATGGCGGCGACCAGCCGATGACCTGCCCGGTCGGCGGTGAGCGCTTCTCGGCATGGCGGGCGACGATGTATTCCACCTATGGCGAGCGGCCCGACGGGCGGCCGTACAGCTATATGCACTTCCCCTTCCCTGTGCCCGAATGCCCCGGCAATCACCTGGTGGTCTTCGATTCCTTTTCCGACGCAGACAAGGCGGCCCTGGCCACGCTGATCGCGACGCCGGACTATGCGAAGCTGGTCGCCGACGGCGAGCCACCGCATTACCGCGCCTACTGGCTCGCGACGCGGTTGGCGCGGCCGGAGGGCGATGCGCTGGGGTGGTTGCAGACGGCCTTATGGGCCACGACGCCGGGACCCAATGATGGCCCCGATAACCCGGCGAACGCGGCACGGCGCAAGCGCTATGCTCAGGAGTTCGTCGAGCGTGTCCGCCGCCTGCCCGCAGATACTAGCGTCTCGGACCGACTCTGGCTGACCGCGCGGGCCGCCAACCAGCTGCGCCAGATGGGTGATTTCGCGGCCGCAGAGACGATGCGGCAGGCGGCGCTACCGCTGGTCGGTCAACCCGGCGTCGGCAAGGGCTGGGACGATTATCTGGCCAAGCTGCGCGTGGTGATCACCCGTCACGATGCGTCGGCCGAACCGCTCGACATGATCCCGCCACAACAGGCCAAATATCGGTGCGATAATCCGGGCAGAGTCCCCCTCAATGCGGTTGAGCGTCGCTTATGCCCTGCCGTTACGTCGGCAAAAGACTGATCGGATGGGGTCTGGGAGGGGTTCCAGCCTATGCTCAGATACCGACATTGCTTCGGCAGACATGAAGGCCAACGCCATAGCTCTACCATCAGCCCGGTCCGCTATTTCGACGTGGCCCGCCAGAACTGCTAGACACGACATGGCGTCGTCATTGCGAGCGTAGCGAAGCAATCCAGAGCGTCTTGCCCGGACACTGGATTGCTTCGCTACGCTCGCAATGACGGATTGGGTCAAACTGATGTCATCCCGCGTTAGTGACCGACAAGTTGATTCGAGCGACCGTTTGGCAGTCTCAGCGACACAAAATTCCATATGCTATAGCCCTGCCCCTGAAGGGGAGGGGTGGGTCCATCGCATGTCACCCTGCCCTGACAAAGCAATCCCGTGTCCGGGCACCACGCTCTCCAACGAAAAAGGCCGCCCCTTCTCAGGGACGGCCTTTCATCGTCTTGCCGAAAAGATCAGGCCCCCAGCGGGCTCGGCGATCCGAACGGTCCCGCACCACGCCGGGTCTTCGGGATCGAGGTCCCCGCCTTGGCGATCGTCACCGTCTTCAGCTTGGGATCGTCGCGACCGATATCGTCGCCCGCGATCAGCTTCTTGATCTCGTCACCCGACAGCGTCTCATATTCGAGCAAGGCACCCGCGAGCAGGTGAAGCTGGTCGACATGCTCGGTCAGCACATGCTTGGCGCGGTGCAGACCACCCTCGACGATCGCCTTGATCTCGTCATCGATCAGCTGCGCGGTCTGGTTGGACATGCGCACCGGCTGGCTCGACGAATAGCCCAGGAAGCTCTCGCCCTCCGGCTGCGCATATTCGACCGGACCGACCTTGTCCGACATGCCCCATTTCGTGACCATGTCGCGGGCCAGACCCGTGGCGTACTGGATGTCGCCGCTGGCGCCGCTCGACACCTTGTCATAGCCGAAGATGATTTCCTCGGCGATGCGGCCACCCATGGCGACCGCCAGGTTCGCGTACATCTTGTCGCGGTGATAGCTGTACGAGTCGCGCTCCGGCAGGCGCATCACCATGCCCAGCGCACGGCCGCGCGGGATGATCGTCGCCTTGTGGATCGGGTCCGATGCCGGTTCGTGCAGCGCGACGATGGCATGGCCCGCTTCATGATAGGCGGTCATCCGCTTCTCGTCCTCGGTCATGACCATGGAGCGGCGTTCCGCACCCATCATGACCTTGTCCTTGGCTTCCTCGAACTCGGCATTGGCGACCAGGCGCTTGCCCTTGCGCGCCGCCATCAGCGCGGCCTCGTTGACCAGATTGGCGAGATCCGCACCCGAGAAGCCCGGCGTGCCGCGCGCGATAACGCGAGCATCGACGTCGGGGGCCAGCGGCACCTTCTTCATATGGACTTCGAGGATCTTCACGCGGCCATCGATATCGGGGCGCGGCACCACGACCTGACGGTCGAAACGGCCGGGACGTAGCAGCGCCGGGTCGAGCACGTCGGGACGGTTGGTCGCGGCGATGATGATGATGCCTTCATTGGCCTCGAAACCATCCATCTCGACCAGCAGCTGGTTCAGCGTCTGCTCGCGCTCGTCATTGCCGTTGCCCAGGCCAGCACCGCGATGGCGGCCGACCGCGTCGATTTCGTCGATAAAGACGATGCACGGGGCCGACTTCTTGGCCTGTTCGAACATGTCGCGCACGCGGCTCGCGCCGACGCCGACGAACATCTCGACAAAGTCCGAGCCCGAAATGGTGAAGAACGGCACGCCCGCCTCACCCGCGATCGCACGAGCTAGCAGCGTCTTACCCGTACCGGGCGAGCCGACCAGCAGCGCGCCCTTCGGGATCTTGCCGCCCAGTCGGGCGAACTTCGACGGGTCCTTCAGGAACTCGACGATTTCCTGCAGTTCTTCGCGTGCCTCGTCGATGCCGGCCACATCGTCGAAGGTCACCTTGCCTTCCTTCTGGGTCAGCATGCGGGCCCGGCTCTTGCCGAAGCCCATCGCGCCGCTGGCGCCGCCGCCCTTCTGCATCTGGCGCAGGACAAAGAAGGCGATGCCGATGAAGAGAATGAACGGCAGCGAATTATAGAGCATGAGCATCCAGATGGACGGCCCTTCCTCGGTCTTCGCCGTGAAGGTCACGCCCTTTTCACGCAGACGCGGGATCAGCTGCGAATCGGGAACCGGGGTGGTGCGGAATTTCTCGCCCGACGACAGCGTACCCGTGATCGAGTCGCGCGAGATGGTCGCGGTCTTCACCGTGCCCTCGTCCACCTTGTCCAGGAAGGTGGAATATTCGATCGGATTGCCGCTCTGCGCCGAGGAACCCGCGCCCGACAGGCTGACGAACAGGGCGAGCGCCATCAGGATGCCCACCCAGATCAACAGGCTCTTCATCCAGGGGTTGCCGCCCCCATTGGGATCGGGGCTCTGCTGCTTGTCGTTATCGTTCATCGGTGCCGGATACCTTTCAGCCTCCAAGATAGGCATGACGAGGTTAATGGCAATGGAACAAGACCGATCATTGTGATCGTCGCCGAGGCAATCCTCCCCAAGCTGTGCTTGGGGGGGGGGACCATCCGCAGGATGGTGGAGGGGCAGACCGCCATGCCCCTCCACCACCGCTTCGCGGCGGTCCCCCTCCCCGCGCTGAGCGCAGGGAGGAATTTAGGAACTGCGCCTCGGCGGGGCGGGACGGAAGCGCCAGACGCCGGAGCGGACGCTGGCGATCACCCCGGCCTGGGTCGCGCGGCTGCCCTGCGCCAGCGATTCGAGCAGCTTTTCGATATTGCTCCCCTCGCTCCAGGCGGGGGCTTCGATCCCGGCGGCGGTGCGCACCGTGCCGATCGCGCGGCGGGCCAACCGCCGTCCCAGTTCACGCGGCAGGTCGGCGGCCTGGATACGGACATTGTCGCCATCGATCTGCGCCCGCTCCTGCCAGAGCCAGTCGACGGTGGCGCGCAAATCGGTATCGGCCTCGGCCAGCTGCGCCGCCGCACGCGCCAGCTGCGCCACGCCCAGCCATTCATGCCCGTCGAGCAACTGGCGGAAGCGCGTGCGGTCGTGGCGCGGATCGTGATTGGCGGGATCGTCGACGAACGGTGCCTCGGCCCGGCGGACGATCTGACGCAGCTCGGCCCGGCGCCAGTCGAGCAGCGGGCGCAGTATGACCGCATCCGCGATCACCGTCCGCGCCCGCACCCCCGACAGGCCCGACAGCCCCGCCCCGCGCGCCGCGCGCATCAGGAAGGTTTCGGCCTGGTCATCGGCATGATGCGCGGTCAGGATCGCCGCCGCACCGATCGCGCGGGCATGTGCGGCGAGCAGGGCATAGCGCGCCTCGCGCGCCTGGGACTGGATGCTTGCCCCCGCGATCGGCGTGTCGGGGCGCAAGCCCTGATGTGGCACGCCCAGCTTGGCGCAATGCTCCGCCACCATCCGCACTTCGTCCGCCGCTTCGGGACGCAGGCCATGGTCGACCGTCGCCACCGCAATCCGCCCCGGAAAGGCCGCCGCTGCCAATGTCAGCATCGCCATGCTGTCGGGCCCGCCGGACACCGCCAGCAACAGGGACGCCGCATCGGCATGGGGATCGTGAAGAAGCGTCAGATCGGCGGCGAAGCGCGCAATCTGATCGACGGCCGTGGCATCGGTGGCCATGATGCTCTCAAAACTGGTCAGGGATGCGCGCGCTCTGGCCCTTCCGCCTTACCAGTGCAAGGGGTTTTGCGTCGGCTGATAGCATACGCACCGCCCTCACCCTTCCCACCCGCTATCGCGGGCGGGCCCCTTCCCTCTCCCATTGGGAGAGGGAGGGAGGCGCGAAGCGCCGGAAGGGTGAGGGTATGATAGGGCAGTTATACTTCGCCCTCAGTTCCTCACTGGCATTTCGCCGCGCTGCGGCCGCTGGCGATCTGGCTCTTCATCGCACCGGACAGCTTGGCGCCGTACACATCGCTCAACTCGTCATAGACCTTGCAGGCGTCGGCGGGCTTGTTGAGCTTGGTCAGCGCCTGGCCGAGATAGAGCAGGCTGTCGGGCGCGCGCTCACCGTCCGGGAATTTCTTGTAATTCTCGTAGAAGGCCATTGAGGCGAGGCTGGGCTTGCCCGAGTCGAGATAGGTCCGACCCAGCAGGTTCTGCGCAAAGCTGGCGCGACGGCTCTTGGGATAGTCGGCGACCACCTTCTTCAGCGCCGCTTCCGCTTCCGGATAGCGCTTGGCCTGCCACAGGCGATAGCCATAGAGATAGGCGTCCTCGGCGGGATCGCCGGTCGAGGGCTTGTCGACGGCCGCCGCCGGGGTCGCCGTCGCGGTATCGCCGGTCACGACCGAGGGTGCCGCCGGGGTCTTGGTCGGGCGAGCCGATCCGGTCGCGGCGGGCGCGGGCGTGTCAAGCGGTGCGCTCTGCCCGGCCGGAGCGATCGGCGCGGGACCGGCCTCCAGCGCCTTCAGCCGCGCCTCGGTGGTGCGCTTATAGGCGTCGAACTGGTCCTGAAGCTGCCGGGTACGATAGCCATTCTGTTCGATCTGGCCGGTCAGGCTCGCCATCTGCTCTTCCAGCGAGGTGACGCGCGAGGTCAGGTCGGACAACGCGCTGGAGGCGGGAACGCCCAGCGGCTGAGCCTGGGTCTGGGGCGCGGTGATCTCGGGCTGGACATAGCCGCCCGCACCGTTCGGGAAGACCTTGCGCTGGACGGCGCGCATTTCGCTTTCCAGCTTGCCGACCCGGCCCTCGACATTGGATTGGGCGGCGGCAGCGGTCGGCAGGATCATCACGGCCGCGACGCCGGCCAGCAACAGGTTACGCATCGGTTTCACCCCCCGGTGGGCTGGTTATGAAAGGGACAGGACCTTTATGCCCTGCCCCGGCTGTCTCCAGCCTTAAAACGCAATCTCTTACGGATTCGTCGGCGCTGTCGTGGCAGGCGTCGGCGACGGCGCGGGTGCGGGCGTCGCGGTCGTGCCGCCGCCCGTCTCGCTGCTTGCGCTCGGCGTCGCGCGGCGTTCCGGCCGCTCGCGCAGTGCGGTGCGCGCGGTCGGCGTCGGCGTGGCAGCGGCCGGTGCCGGAGCACCCGACAGCCGCGCGGCGATCGCCTGCGGGTCGAGCCGCACATCCTTGATCGCGCGCGATCCGTCGCCCAGCGGCGGGATCGCCTTGCCGTCCAGCGTCACGGTCAGCTTGTCGGGACGACCGACATTGAGCAGCGGCCCCTTCGCATTGGCGGGCACCTCATAGCTTTCGCCCGGCTTCAGCGTGCCCATCTTCAGCGTGACATTGTCAGCGTCATAGACACGCAGCCACACATCGCCCTTGGCGGTCAGCACGACCTTGCCCGCCGCGACCGGCGTCGGGCTGGGGGCCGGGGCCGGTGCGGGCGCGGCGCTGTTGGCCAGCGGGGTGGCGGCGGGCACGTCCTGCGCGCTATGGTCGCGGCGGAACAGGTCGGTGCCGTACCACAGCCCGGCCAGAACCAGCAGCGCCAGCGCCAGGCCGACCCCCAGGATCGCCAGCCCGCGCGAGGGCACGCGGGCGGGATCGGCGATGTCCTGCGGCACATATTCGGTCACGCGGCGGCCCAGCCGGTCGACATCGGCGCGCACCGCCTGGGCGATCGCGACCTCGTCGGCGCCGACGGCGCGGGCATAGGCCTTGGCAAAGCCGACCGCATAGGTGGCCGATGGCAGGCTCTGATAATCGGATGCCTCGATCGCCGCGAGATGGCGGCTGGGGATGCGCGTGCGCGCACCGATATCGCCCAGCGAAAGCCCCTGCGCCTCACGCGCCATGCGCAGGACGTCACCGGCGCGGGCAGGTGCCGCCGGTGCGGCATCGTGGCCGGGATTGACCTCGTCCATTCTCAACTCCGAAGCGACCATGGCCCACCCCATGATCGCGGTCGTTCTTTCAGACGGTTGGGATCAAGTCAACGCGAACCCCCGGCCTGGATCAGGCCAATTCCACACCATTCGTCGCAGCCCAGGCACCAAGCGCCCCGCGCATGTCGCGCACCGGATGCGCCAGCAGCCGCGTCATCTCGGTGGTGATCGCGTCGCGGTCAAGCGAACGGATCATCGCCTTGACCGGGCCGACCGCCGCCGGGGTGATCGACAGCCGGTCGATGCCGATGCCGATCAGCGCCATCGCCTCCAGCGGCCGCCCGCCCATCTCGCCGCACACGCCGATCGGCACGCCCGCCGCGCGGGCAGGCTCGACCACCCGGCGCATGAAGCGCAGGATCGAAGGGCTCAGCCAGTCATAGCGTTCGGCGAGCTTCGGATTCGCACGGTCGGCGGCGAACAGGAACTGGGTCAGGTCGTTGGTGCCGATCGACAGGAAATCGACATTGGGCAGGATCAGATCGAGCTGTTCGGCGAGCGCGGGCACCTCCAGCATCGCGCCGTAGCGCACCTCCAGCGGCAGGCGACGCCCGCGCGAGCCCAGCCAGGCGCGCTGCGCCTCGAACAGCGCCTTGGCCTCGTCGAACTCCCAGGCCTCCGACACCATCGGGAACATGATGTTCAGGGTGCGGCCCGCCCCCGCCTCGATCAGCGCGCGGGCCTGTGCCTTCATCAACCCGTCACGCTCCAACGCCAGGCGCAGCGCACGCCAGCCCATTGCCGGATTCTCTTCGTCGCCGCCATCGGTGTTGAGATAGGGCAAGGCCTTGTCGCCGCCGATATCGATGGTGCGGAAGATCACCGGCCGGTCGCCCGCCGCCTCCATCACGTCACGGTACAGCCGCTGCTGCCGCTCGCGCTGCGGCAGGGTGGCGGAGACGAGGAACTGGAATTCCGTGCGGAACAGGCCGATCCCGTCCGCCCCTGTGGTGTCGAGCGCGGCGGCATCGTCGCGAAGCCCGGCATTGACCATCAGGGTGACGCGGTGCCCGTCCTTGGTCACCGGCGGCACGTCGCGCAAAGCGGCAAATGCCGCGCGCCGCTTCTGCCGCAGCTCCAGCTTGGCGTCGAACGCCTCCTCCATCGCCGCGGTCGGGCGGACGAGCACGCTGCCCTCCGATACGTCGAGCAGCAACTGGTCGCCGTCCGCGATCTGGCGGCGCACGTCGCTGACCCGGCCGAGCACCGGCACGCCCATGGCGCGCGCCACGATGATGACATGCGCGGTCAGCGACCCTTCCTCCAGGATCACGCCCTTCAGCCGCCGCCGGTCATATTCCAGCAATTCGGCCGGGCCCAGGTTGCGCGCGATCAGGATCGTGTCCTGCCGCAGGCCCAGTTGCGCCGCCGTGCCCATCTGGCCCGACACGATGCGCAGCAACCGGTTGGACAGGTCCTCCAGGTCGTGCATCCGGTCGGCGAGCAGCGGGTCGTCGATCTGGCGCATCCGCTGGCGCGTGCGCTGCTGCACCCGCTCGATCGCGGCTTCTGCGGTAAGGCCGCTGTCGATCGCCTCGTTGATGCGTCGCGCCCAGCCCTCGTCATAGGCGAACATCTTATAGGTCTCGATGACCTCGACATGCTCGCCCGCGACGCCGAACTCCGCCTCGCGCGCCATGCGGTCGATCTGTTCGCGCATCTTGTCGAACGCGGCATAGACGCGGCGACGCTCGGCATCGATGTCCTCGGCGACCGTGTGTTCGACGACGATGCGCGGCTGGTGATAGACGGCAAAGCCGCTGCCCATGCCCTCGACCAGCTTCTGCCCCGACAGGCGGATCGTCGCGGTCATCTGCGGCCGCGTGCCCGCCGCCCCCGCCGCATCGATCAGCCCGGCATTGGCGATCAGCTCGGACAGGACCATCGCGACGGTCTGCAGCGCCTCGATCTCGACATCGGCATATTTGCGCGGTTCGCTATGCTGGACCGCCAGCACGCCCACCGCGCGCTCGCGCCGGATGATCGGCACGCCCGCGAAGCTGTGGAAACGATCCTCGCCCGTCTCGGGCTTGTACGCGAAGTCGGGATGGCTGGCCGCTTCGTCGAGGTTCAGCACCTCGACATCCTCGGCGATGGTGCCGACCAGCCCCTCGCCCAGCGCCAGCTTGGTGACGTGCACCGCCTCCTCGGCCAGACCGCGCGTCGCGAACAGCTCCAGCACCCCTTCGCGCAGGAGATAGATCGAACAGACCTCGCTGCCGATCGCCTCACCGATGATCTGGACCACCTGGTTCAGCTTGGCTTGGGCGGGGGTGCGCGACGCCATGACGTCGTGCAGACGAACGAGGATCTCGCGGGCGGATGCGGCGGCCGAAACGGGCATGGGCATAGGGCTAACAGACGCGGTGCGGCGGTGTCATGCGATAATATCGCACAAGCGTGCCTTTGTTGGCGGAGCGATACCCGCCAACACGCTGATCTGCATTATAAATCAAATATTTATCAGGAACAGTGAGCCGAACGACCGGTTGCCTCCAGCATTCGTCACGGGAGAGCAACATGCCCAAATTCCTATCCTTCGCCCTGGCCCTCGGCTTTGTCGCCACGCCGATCGCGGCCCAGACCCCGCCACCCCCGCCCCCTGCCGCCGCCAAGGCGCAAGCCGCCGCCTATGTGAAGGCGGCGGGCATGAGCGATCTGTACGAGATCACCTCCAGCAAGCTGGCGCTGCAAAAGTCGCGCAATGCCGATGTCCGCCGATTCGCACAGATGATGATCGACCATCACACCCGGACGACCGCCGCGACGGTGCGCGCCGCGAAGCAGGACGGCCTGGCCCCCACCCCGCCCAAGCCGGGCGGCGCCGAAGCCTCGATCGGCGAATTGCGCCGGGCGTCGGCCGATGGCTTCGACCGGCTCTATATCGGGCAGCAATTGCCCGCGCATCAGGCCGCACTCGACCTGCATCAGAGCTTCGCCGCCAATGGCGACCGCCCCGCGCTGAAGGCCAGCGCTCAGGCGGCGGTGCCGATCGTGCAGCAGCATATCCAGATGCTGCAACAGATGCAGCGTTAAGCTGATCCGTCATTCCTCCCCTGTAAGGAGAGGGGGACTGCCGCGAAGCGGTGGTGGAGGGGTGTCCCCGCCGATGGTACACCCCTCCGTCAGTCCTGCGGACTGCCACCTCCCCTTGCAGGGGAGGAATTAAGAATTCAGGCCAGGGCCGTCCGGTCGATCTCGGCCACCGACCGCACGCCCGTCAGCGTCATCGCCACCCGCATCTCGGCGGCGAACAGGCGCAGCAGGTTGGCGACGCCCGCCTCCCCGTCCGCCGCCAGCGCATAGATGAACGCGCGGCCCAGCATCACCGCATCCGCGCCCAGCGCCAGCATCCGCACCACGTCCAGCCCGGACCGTACGCCCGAATCCGCCAGCAGCTTCAACTCGCCCGCCACCGCATCCGCGATCCGGGGCAGCGCGCGCGCGGTCGATGACACCCCGTCCAACTGCCGCCCGCCATGGTTGGACACGACGATCCCGTCCGCGCCGAACCGCACCGCGTCGCGCGCATCCTCGGGGTCGAGAATGCCCTTGATGACGATCGCGCCCTTCCAGACATCGCGTATCCATTCCAGGTCGCGCCACGCGATCGAGGGATCGAAGTTCGCGCCCAGCCAGCCGATATAATCCTCCAGCGCGGTGGGCGCGCCGCGATAGGCGGAGATATTGCCCAGATCATGCGGCCGCCCGCGAAGCCCCACATCCCAGGCCCAGCGCGGATGGGTCACCGCCTGCACCATCCGCCGGAACGCCGCATTGGGGCCCGACATGCCCGAATGCGCGTCGCGATAGCGCGATCCCGGCACCGGCATGTCGACGGTAAAGACCAGGGTCGTCACCCCCGCCGCCTGCGCCCGTTCCAGCGCGTCGCGCATGAAGCCGCGATCCTTCAGCACATAAAGCTGGAACCAGATCGGCGCGGAGGAGGCCGCCTGCACCTCCTGGATCGCGCAGACCGAGACGGTCGACAGGGTGAACGGCACACGCGCCGCCGCCGCCGCGCGTGCGGCCTGCACCTCGCCTCGTCTGGCATACATGCCGGTCAAACCCACCGGGGCCAGCACCACCGGCATGGCGAGTCTGGCACCGAATAATTCGGTCTCCAGGCTGAGGTCGGCGACGTTGCGCAGCACCCGCTGGCGAAGCTCGATCCCGGCCAGATCCTCGACATTGTGGCGCAGCGTATGCTCGGCATTCGCGCCGCCATCGATATAGTGGAACAGGAAGGGTGGCAGTCGGCGGCGCGCGGCTTCCCGGTAATCGGTGGGGGCGGAAATGATCATCGCTCGGGCAGCCTCGCTTCATCAAAGGCGGACTTGCCGGGACATGCCGATGGGACCGCTGACCGAGGTGCCATATCGCGTGCCGCGGCGGCTTTCCATGGCCCGTCCGCCGCCATGAAGCGGTTTCGGCAACGGAAACGAGATCGGGGCCAACGAAGGACACGGCTTCGCCGCCAGCTCTCCTGCACCTCGCGCGGCGTTGCCCTCAAGAAACCGGGGTGCGATGCATGGCGATCATGCGCACGCTCCGCTCCCGAACCCGCATGTTCGTACAGGGTTCTGCAAAGAAGCAGACCAGTGCGCATCTTCATAAAGGCTGGAAAAGCTGGCGCACCCGACAGGATTCGAACCTGTGGCCTCTGCCTTCGGAGTGCAGGGAATGGTCATTCATGATGGTTCGCTGACGTTCATTTCCCCTTGTAAATCGGTCGTTCTGATTCGTAGAAGTTCGCCTAGGTTTTACCGGATATCTACTGGACGTTACCGGACAGGTGAATGGAGGCAAGGGGATGGCAGGACGCGACTTGAGCCGGGTCAGGGATCGGGAGGCGCTTCGCGCCGCCGCCAATGCAGAACCGTACTGGCAACGCCTGCGTCCCGGTTGCTTTGTCGGCTATGCACCGTCAGCGAAGGGTGGGGACGGCACGTGGTTTGCCCGAGCCTATGACCCTGACACCAGCCGCTATCAGAAGAAGCGACTTGGCGCTTTCCCCGGTGTACCCGGCAACGCCAAGTTTGCAGCGGCAAAGCAGGAGGCGGAACGCTTTGCGGAACTGACAGAGGCTGGTGGACACACCGAAGAGAAGATCGAGACGGTAGGCGACGCCTGCCGCGCGTATGCCACCACCCGCCCGGAGGCGGCAGCGCGGTTCCGTCGCTACGTGTACGACGATCCTATCGCCAAGCGCCGCCTCGATAAGCTGCGTCGCAAGGACTTGGAAGAGTGGCGGAAGCGGCTAGCGGGACAACCATCTTTGGTCAGCCGAAGCAAGGAAGGGGAGCAGCGCACCCGTGACCGCGCGCTGTCGACGATCAATCGCGACATGGCTGTTGTACGGGCAGCACTAAACTCAGTCCTTCGTCCGGGCATACCGGGCAGCGCAGGGGCTTGGCAGGAAGCATTGAAAGCGCACAGCAACGCAGACGGGCGGCGGACCCTGTACCTTGATCGGACGCAGCGGCGCAGGTTGCTCGATCACCTTGACGCGGAGGCCATGCCTTTCGTGAAGGCGCTTTGCTTACTGCCGATGCGTCCGGGCGCAATGGCGACCCTTGATGCAGGGGCTTTTGACAAACGTACATCCGAATTGACGATCGGGAAGGACAAGGCGGGAAAGGCCCGGAGGATCAAGGTCCCGCGCGAAGCCGCTACACTGCTGGCGTCGCAAATCGACGGGAAGTTGCCATCGGCTCCATTGTTCACAAGGGCGAACGGCAGCCGATGGAACAAGGACAACTGGAAGCAGCCGATCGCAAAGGCAGTGGAAGCGGCGGCCCTACCATCCGAGGCAACGGCATACACCTTGCGACACAGCACGATCACAGACTTGGTCGCTGCTGGCTTGCCGCTCCTTACAATAGCTCAGATTTCCGGCACAAGCGCAGAAATGATCGAGCGCCATTACGGACATCTTGTGAGCGATGCCGCACTGAAAGCACTTCGCGGGCTATCCCTGTAGAATGCGGCGAGTTGCGGGGCATATTAAAAAACAGGACACTTGCAGCACCTCATTTCCTCAATCCTACCTTATTCACAAACTTACCCGGTAACTTAGTCGAAACCGTGATGCAGTTCCTCAAAACCGCGCGTATCTGCTCGGTCACAGGAGAACGATAATGACCAATCATCATGAAGAACGGAGTGGCGCTACCGATCGCCATGAACAGCTTAGCAGACTGACGTATAGCGTAGTGGAGGCCGCCGCCGTCACTGGGTTAGGCAAGACTACTTTGTATGCTTTGATGCGTAGCGGTACACTTCCATCATTCACGGTTGGCAGGCGTCGCTTGATAGCCAGCTCAGACCTTGAAGGCATGATCAGACAGGCAAGGCAAGCGGCGGCATAAAGCCGCCGCAGCCAGAGTGCCGTTGCTTACCCCTTGCTAGCGGGCCAGTCAGACGCGGCACGAGTGACGACGGCCATCGCGCCCGTCAGCGCACGAACTTGATGGCCCTGCCGCTAGCCTCTCTTGCTCCCAGCTTATCAAACTGAGCTTGCGGAGCGGTATAGTCAGCATGATCTGGCCCCCGTTTGGCCGGACGGATTCAAGCGGTTGCAGAAACCATTGCGCGATGCTCGCGCGGGGAACGCATTTTGAGCCCTGAATGAGGGTGGTTGTCGTTGTAGTCTTCGATCCATCCGGCAAGCGATGTCAACGCGGTGAGTGCATCGGGTAGCGACGAGACGCGGACGTAATCGCGTTTGAGGGTATGCACGAAGGCTTCGGAGATGCCGTTGGATTGCGGGCTGCGGACAGGGGTGAAGCAGGGTTTGAGCCCGAGTTGCCGGGCAAAGGTCCGCGTTTCGCGGGCGGTATAGGCCGAGCCGTTATCGGACAGCATCTCAACCGGCGCGACCGTGCGCATACCGCCGAAGCGGGCCTCCACGGCTTCCAGCATGATGTCGCGCACGTCCGAACCGCTGATGCCGGCATTGGTGACGGCGTGCCAGGCGATGATCTCGCGGTCGTGGGCGTCGATGATAAAGGCGCCGCGCACGACCTCGCCGTTCCAGCAGGTGAACTCGAACCCGTCCGAGCACCAGCGCAGGTTCGAGCGGATCGCCACCACGACGCCGTCATGACCGTAATCGGTTCGCTCGGTATAGCGCCGCGCCAGCAGCAGGCGGTTGGCTGCCATGATGCGGTAGACGCGTTTGTGGTTGACCGGCACCAGTCCTTCGGCGCGCTGCTGTCGATTGAGGACCGCCGCGATGCGGCGGTAGCCGTATGTTGGCCGCTGCGCGGCGATCTGGCGAATGCGGGGCAACAGGTCCGCGTCGTCGGCCTTCGTGTATGGCCCGCGCGTCTTGGTGCTGCCGGTCAGGCGGTCGTACACCGTCGAGCGTCCGACGCCGAGCGTGCTGGCGACCAGGCTCACCGGATAGTCTCCGGCAGCGGCGAGTGCATGAGCAAGCTCGCTTTTTTTGGGCGCGAGCGCTCCAGCGCCTCCTTCAGTATCTCGACCTCCAGCGTCTTGCGGCCGAGCTGGCGCTCCAGTTCGCGGATGCGGGCTTCCATCTCACGGACCTGACGGTTGCTGGTTACGTCATCGTCGCCGACGATCGCGACGCTTCCGCCTTCCAGCATCAGCCGCCGCCAGCGGTACAGCAGGTTCGGGGCCACGCCATTGCGGCGCGCCACCACCGATATGCTCTCGCGACCATCGAGCGTTTCCTCAACGATCCTCAGCTTCTCGGTGGAACCCCAGTGACGACGCCGACCGCCGTCGGTGATGATCTCGGACACGGACATAAGCCTATGCTCAGGGGATAGCCCCAAGCCTCCTTCTTAGGCTTGAATCCGTCCGG